>CAZKIZ010000116.1:0-9334 GCA_964552935.1 uncultured Rhodohalobacter sp.
TGAATAAAATTTTAATCTATGTTTGATGTAACTTACTAATGGACAAAGTGATAAAGTAAATCAATTAATATTTGTGAATAATGCAGGCTAAAGCGATGATAAAAGTTCTTATAGTTGATGATTCCGCACTGGTACGAAAAGTACTTACTGAGGAACTGGGAAAACAGCCGGATATTGAGGTTGTTGGTACGGCTATGAATCCCTACATCGCCCGCGATAAGATTGTGGAGCTAAAGCCGGACGTGATTACACTGGACATGGAGATGCCGAGAATGGACGGACTCTCCTTTCTTGCCAAGCTGATGAAGCATCACCCAATGCCGGTTGTGGTTGTGAGTTCTCTTACTCCTAAAAACAGTGAAAATGCGTTGATGGCCCTGAGGCTCGGAGCTTTAGAAGTTATCTGTAAGCCGGGCTCAGCATACAGCACACAAAATATATCTCGCAGTATTGTTAAAGCGGTCAGGGCTGCTTCACTGGCAAAATTTGATAAAGAAAATCCGCAGCCTGCGCCGGAGTATTCCGCCGTAAAAAAGAAAGCTGAGCAGATAAAGCTGATTCACACCACAGATAAGTTAATTGCAATAGGTGCCTCAACCGGGGGCACCAAAGCTCTTGAGGCCGTATTGACACGTATGCCGGCAAACACACCCGGAATTGTAATAGTGCAGCATATGCCTCCTGTGTTTACCAAAAGTTTTGCCGACCGGCTCAATAATATCTGTGCAATGAATGTGAAGGAGGCCGAAGGGGGTGAGTTGATCGAAACCGGCGTTGTTTTATTAGCTCCGGGCAACTACCATATGCTTGTTGAAAAAGTGGGGGCAAGATATTACACCAATATTAAACAGGGGCCGCCGGTTCATCATCACCGTCCGAGCGTGGATGTGTTGTTTAATTCAGTTGCGGATGTGGCAGGATGTAACGCAAGCGGTGTTCTGCTGACAGGAATGGGAGCCGACGGTGCAAAAGGGCTTCTGGCAATGAAAGAGAAAGGGGCCTACACGATAGCGCAGGACGAAGCGAGCTCGGTAGTCTATGGCATGCCGAAGGAAGCTGCCAGGATAGGGGCGGTCTCAGAAGTTGTTTCCCTTGAGTCTGTGGCAGATGCAATCATAAACAGTATTAAAACGAAACCTTTCCAACAAGCTGCCGGGCTGTCCCGGTAATTCCATCGATAAAAGTGCAGTTATAAGGAAAGTGTACCGTCACTCTTGGTTTGTGCGTAAAAGTTTAAAAAACAAATAAATGTCTTTAAATATACTGGTTGTTGACGATAGTTCAGTAATGAGAAAAATGATTATCCGCACAATCAATATGTGCGGCCTGGAAATCGGTGAAATTTACCAGGCGGGAAACGGAAAGGAGGGATTGGAGAATCTGGATTCCCACTGGATCGATATTTTATTCATAGACGTAAATATGCCGGTGATGGACGGTATGGAGATGCTGAAGATTGTGCGGGAGAGACCGGAAAGCAGAGACCTTCCGGTTCTGATTGTCTCAACAGAGAGTAATGAAAACCGCATCAAGGAAATAAGTGAAAAAAGAGCAGGCTTTGTACACAAACCTTTCACACCGGAAACCCTCAGAAAAAAGATTATCGATCTTACGGGTGTACTTAGGTAGTGCTTTAGCGAACATGAAACCGGATAAATGCAGTTTGGCTGAAGGCTATTCTGGCTTACATACAGTCCGATTACATCGAGCCAGGTTCTGCGGCTGATTAATTTAGAAGCGGTGTGTTGGTTTTTAAGTTCTCTATTCACAGTTGCACTATCTAACCATTCAAGTATTCAAAAACCTTTTTCAGGCACTGAGTTTTGTGACTATAAACTGAGTCAAATAGATATAAACCTGAGTTCGGCTTTAATAAAGGCGAAAACAGTACTAAAAGGGCGTATTTAAGTTAATTCGTCTATAGTTATGTCATGCCACGCCCCGGCGTTGCATCTCCTGTCTTTGTTATGGACAGTAGATCACGTCCCGAACGCTCATTCGGGATGCGAGAGGACGCCTTTTTTTGGACTGCTTGAGGTTAAATCTGAAAGCGGCAGAACTGAATAAGAGGTACCTATAAACTCTTCCATCAGCTAGTCTGCGCTTGTTTAGCATCAAGCAACACCGTGCCCCTAAATTTGTTAAAAGCACTTATTGACTTTTCTTTATTGCCGATAAAAAGTATACGCATCCGAATATTTTTGATGTCTTACAACGGATTGAGAATCAATACTTTGGCTGATTGGTAAATTTGTTGATAGATGTAAGATCCGGACTTGAAAACAGGCCGGCTAATTAAGAAAAAAACTACGGGCTTGAGTTTTCAGCATGAGCTTTGAATGCTGTGATGAGTGAGGATACAGAAAAACTCTGGTTGAATAGGTATTTATAGATATCAAAAAGGTGTCTGTAATTACTAGAAATCTCAGAAACAAAGATTTTGAGATAAGTCTTCACTGAAGTTGTGGCTAAACCGGGGAAACAGGGCGGATGAAATCCGTCAAAAAAACATAAAGGTGGAATAATGGATACAAAAATAATGAAAAATTGGGATGATTCGTCTGAATCTAAAGGAGTCTGGACTATATCTAAAAAATTAACGGCTTCATTTTCGGCAGTTGTTATTATAACGCTAATCATTGGAGGAATGGGGTATTATGCTGCTTACAGCGGTGATCAATCTATAGAAGAAATCGGTATAGTTCGGCTACCGTCTATACAATATTTACAAAATATGAATGTAGCTGTTGTAGAGGTTTATGCCGCTCAGCAAGCGTTGCAAAATCAGGCCCTTTCGGTAGAGAGAAGACAGCAGATATATGATGATATTGAGAGGAATCTGCAGGATTTTCACAATGCAAAAAATTTATTTGAACCCCTTCCACAAACAGACGAAGAGGCCATTGTGTGGCAGGCTTTTCTCTTAAAAATGGACGAATGGAGCAATGATTACAATAGGTTTTTGAGCTTATCGCGCGATTATGATGAAGCCTTTTCCGTAAATAGCGGATATGAGGAAGTTTTTATAGAAATGAGAAACCAGTTTCTAAATGAAACACTCGTATCGTATCGCCAGGTTTACAATGAGCTAACCGCACTGGTAGATATTAACGAGGAAATCGCAGGGCAGGAGGTAATGGCTGCAAACACCAAAAATGGGTATATAAGGCTTGCAAGTGTAATTATTCTTGCTGTTGGTGTTGGCGTTTCTATTCTTTTAAGCTTGCTTATCACACGCTCCATTAACCGGTCTCTCAGCGAAGTTATAAATGGGCTTTCCGGTGGATCTTCACAGGTAGATTCAGCCTCAAAGCAGCTATCTCAATCAAGCCAGATGATGGCGGAAAGTGCCAGTCAGCAGGCTGCCAGTCTCGAGGAAACCTCTTCTTCACTAGAGGAAATCTCGGCTCAGATTAAACAAAATGCAAAAAATTCAACTACAGCCGAGGAATCTATACGTACTACTCAGCCTCTGGTGAAAAACGGAATAGAGGCGATGAGCCGTATGAATAAAACTATGGCTGATATTAAAGATGCGGCAATGGAGACCTCAAAAATAATTAAAACAATTGATGACATCGCTTTTCAAACAAATTTATTAGCACTAAACGCCGCTGTTGAAGCAGCACGTGCCGGTGAAGCAGGAAAGGGATTTGCCGTAGTTGCTGAAGAGGTGCGGAATCTGGCTTATAAAAGTGCACAGGCTGCAAAAAATACTGCAGAGCTCATTGAACGATCGCAAACCGAAAGCGACCGGGGCTTAAATGTTGCTACAGAGATGTCGGAAAGGCTCGAGAAGATATCTAAAAGCGTGGGTGATTTAAGTACGCTGGTAGTGGAAATTTCAGCGGCATCAGATGAACAGGCAACTGGTATCAGTCAAATTAACACAGCTATGAGCGAGATGGATAAAACTGTACAAAATAACGCATCTTCTTCAGAGGAGACCGCAAGTGCAGCAGAAGAACTAACTTCGCAGGCTGAAGAACTTAACTACATGGTAGGCCGTCTGATGATGCTCATTGGACAATCATTCAATAGTTATAAAGAGTCTCATAAGACGAACACAAGATTCAGCGATTATACTGCTGATGATTTTTTGTCCGGTACGCCACATTCAAATGGCAAGAAAAAGTCGGGCCAGCCAGCGCTTATTCCGCTTGATGATAATGAGTTCAGCGAATTTTAAAACCTATAATGCAGGCAGTTTTAAATTCGATCAAGCTGCCTGTTTAAGGCCGGTATGTTTGGATATGTATGATGAAGAGGTGAGAATATATAATCCTACAGAAACTTGAAGGATGTGTCAACTTTGAAACATTAACATTACAGTAAATGGTTTAAGGTTTATATCGGGCAGTCGATAAATTTTATGGCGGCTGAAAACGGCCGAAATTGAGGTAAATCATTTTAATCTAAGATTGTAATAACGAAAATTGAATTAATTGAATTAGAGGTCATGGAACAGACAGTCGAAAAAGAAACAGCAGATGAGGAGAAAGCAGTACGGGTTGAAGGCGGAAAGTTTCTCAGCTTTTTCCTTGGTAAAGAGGAGTATGCAATCGAGATTTTGAAGGTGCAGGAAATAATTGGCCTTATGGCGATTACCCCGGTTCCCAGGATGCCGGCCTACATTAAAGGTGTCCTGAACCTGCGCGGTAAAATTGTTCCGGTGATGAACCTCAGGTCGAGATTTGGATTGAATGAAATTGAGCATACGGAAGAGACCTGTATTATTGTAGTACAGGAGAATCAATACTTGATGGGCATTATTGTCGATAAAGTTTCGGAGGTGGCAGATATTGAAGGCCACCTGATTGAAGAGGTTCCTACACTTGGAACTGAGCGAAAAAGCGACTACCTGTCGGGTATTGGCAAAGTAAAAGAGTCGGTTAAGATGATTGTGGATGTAGAAAAAGTACTGTTTGACGTGCCTGACGAAGTGCTTGACAACAACGGCAGCGCAGCGGGTGCGGTGGCCTAAACAGGCTTAGCTATTTAGATATTTAAAAAAAGGGCTCATTTGTTATGAAGCCCTTTTTTTTGATCGGATGAAAACATTTCTCAGAGGTTGTGATCCAGTCCCTCCCTAAAAAGTATGGAGCAAGAGCTGTGGTAGTATAAACTGAGTAAAACTGTTTTTTCTGATCGTCAGTTTAGAATTCCCAAAGCACTGCCGATAAAGAGACCATAAACTATTTGATTTGTGAGTTCAATTATATCAGCATGTCAAGTAGTACAAAGCATTGGCTCGTATAGCGTAAAGCGAAAAAATATTTCTCAAATACATGGATTTTCTAAAGCAATTTTTCAAAGGGTTTTCATCCGGTAAAGATAAGAGCAGATGGACCATTGGCAGGCGAATTATGTTCCTTGGATTAGGAGGGGCGGGAATTACTCTCTTAATTGGCCTGATTGCCATCGGGTCGCTCTTTATGATCAACCGTAATGCAACCACTCTTGTCGAAGTCTATCTGCCGGAACTCGATATAGCATCAGAACTGGAAACCGAAGTCAGGGAGATTGGGTTTTATATTTTGAGATATTCTCAAAATTTTAACGAACAATACTGGACAGCGGCATCGGGACGATTTGAAAATATTGAAAATGAACTAACAAGGGCTCATAATCTTGTGGATGAACATGACCTTCCGGAGTTCAGAAAAAGATTGGGAGATATCGAATCGGCATCAAAGGAGTTCAGAGAGTCGTCGCAAGAATTTTATGAAGCGAGCCGTGAGCTGGTGAACTTCCGCAACCAGGCAAATGCGTCGAACAGAGATTTTCAGGAGAGCATGGAAGAGTACACCGATGCAGCGGGTTCGAACAATAATCAGATAAATCAGCTCATGTTAGGTATTGGAGGCGCAATGTCGGCTTTATGGCGTGCAGAAGCGCTGAATAACATAAATGTTCTGCAAGAAATTGAAACGAGTTTTACTAAATACAGAGGGGATCTTGGTGATTTGTATGATAATACAACCAACCCTGAGCACCAGATGTATCTCGGAATCGGGCTGGCTTCACTGAACGATAATGTAAATAATGTGCGGTCGATGATTGCGGCCAGAAATCGTGTGAATGAGCAGGAGATTATACGTCAAAATGCATACGAAGATATCTTAGGGCATACCACTGCGCTTACAAAAATTGCACAGGATGGTTCAATTGTACAGGGTGAAGAGACACAGGCTGCGGTTGCCAGTTTCATATTTATTCTCGGCATTGGAGTGCTGATTGCTGTAGCCGGGGCCGTAATTTTTGGGTTAGGGATGAGCCGCTCCATCAAGACCATTCTGCAGGATATTATTGAAAGGCTCAATTCGGGTGCCAACCAGGTAAGTTCCTCATCGAAACAGCTGTCAGGAGCCAGCCAGGAGCTTGCTGAAAGCGCAAGTGAGCAGGCCGCCAGCCTCCAGCAAACTACGTCATCACTCGAGGAGATTGCGTCGCAGACAAAGCAGACGGCTGCAAATGCAAGTGCGGCAGACAAGGCAATGAAGGAGACCGAGCCACGGGTTGCAAGCGGCGTTGAGGCGATGGAGCGAATGAACACAGCGATGGAGGAGATCAAAAATTCATCTCTCGAAACGTCGAAAATCATCAAAACAATTGATGATATTGCATTTCAGACAAACCTTTTGGCACTGAATGCAGCTGTGGAGGCCGCCAGGGCGGGAGAGGCCGGCAAAGGATTTGCAGTTGTTGCAGAAGAGGTTCGAAACCTGGCACAGCGGAGTGCTGAGGCGGCACGAAATACATCAGCACTGATTGAGAGCTCTCAGAGCACATCTGAACGCGGAACAAGCGTTGCCCTTGAGGTTTCGGAAAACCTCAAGAAAATTGAGGAGAGCGTAAGCAGCGTCGGCACACTGGTCGATGAAATAGCCGCGGCAGCCAACGAGCAGCAGACCGGTATTAGTGAGATGAGCACAGTTATGCACGAAATGGATAAAGTTGTGCAGGGTAACGCATCGAATTCTGAGGAGTCCGCGAGTTCGGCTGAAGAGCTTTCATCACAGGCGGCTGAACTGACGAATATTGTGAATAGCCTAAAGAGTCTCGTCGGCGGGTCAGGCGCTACTCACAGTGCTTCAGCACTAAAAAGGCCTGCTTTAAAAAGAGATACTTTTGATTTATCACCTTACAAAAAAGGCATTCAAAAGAAGTCGTCAATGAGCAGCACGAATGGTTCTGGTAACGGTTCAAATGGCTATAGCCAGTTTAGAAGTTCGCCAGGAAATGGCAACGGCAGCCGGGATCACAGCTCCTCATCGGGTCAGAAAAAGGAGAGCAGACAATCTGAAGCTCACAAACTGATCCCCCTTGATGAAGACGATCTGAGCGGTTTTTAACATCCGGAATGAGCCGAATAAAATATTAAAAAAGACCGCAAACCATTAAGAACGATAAGGTTATTCCGATAATGAAAAACCGTAACTAACGGGTGATTTTACAGATAGCGCAAATCAATCAACTAATACATTATTTTTATGGATGGGATAAAGCTAAACACTACTATTTTTAAAAAGATCTGCGGTGTGGGAATTGCAGCAGCTATAGTTATGACTTTTGGCGTGCAAGCCGCAATGTCCAATACAACATCGAAGGCAGAGGTTGCTGAGGCCGACACAACGGAAGTTTATACTGTTGTGGATGAGATGCCGGAAATGATTGGCGGAAACAGTTCACTATACGGAAAAATAAAGTATCCGCGGGCAGCTGTAAGAGCCGGAGTAGAAGGCCGCGTTTTTATTCAGTTTGTGGTGGATAAAGAGGGCAATGTACGCGATCCGAAAGTTTTAAGAGATATTGGCGGCGGCTGCGGGGAAGCGGCTATTGAAGCGGTAAAAGAGGTTAAATTTACGCCCGGACGCCTGAATGGTGAGGCAGTAAATGTTCAGTATTCTATGCCGGTAACATTTAGACTGGAGAACATCTGACATATCATCCGGATGAAAAACCAGATACCCCTCAAAGCGCTGTACCTTAATTGGACGGCGCTTTTTTTCTTTGATATAATCCTGCGTTAAATAATGATCGTCATGCTGCACCGGGCGTCAGGGTGGTTTTACGAAACGCAGGTCCATTCATTGGTAACACTCTCTTTGTTGCACAGATGAGAGATCGCGGATCGAGCCCGCGATGACGGTGATTGGGTTATGAATACACGGTAGTCATGCCGTGCTCCGACACGGCATCTCCCATTCTTGATCGAACGATAAACCTTACCAATGGCTAACCTTTTAGCACGGCACAGATGGGAGATCGCGGATCGAGTCCGCGATGACGTTTAAAAGGCTACTGTCTGGAGTATTGATAAATTTCCTGTGTATCGCGGCCGGTGACATAAAAGTACTTAAAATCGGGCCGAATGCTCAATCCGCGCGGGTCACTTGTTTGATCACTTACATCAAATGAGACCCTGAATGCGGCGGTTTTTAAGTCGTACGGATCTGTGAGGGTGTACTGCAGCACCTCTTTACGGCCGGTATCCATCAGAAGCATAATTGATCCTCCGGCAATCATCTCCAGGCCGCGAACTTCCTGTTCCTGGTCGCTGATATCAAGCGTATACTGCCACTCAATGGTTGTAATATCCCAGGGAGTTGAGAGGTGGGTTTGATGCACTGCCTGCGCGTCTCTGTCGTCAATAAAAAGGGTGGTGCCATCGGGACTGAAATCAAAATCGTGGCCTCTTTGCACAAAATCTGATAAATCAAAGTAGGAGGTGTTGGCGGCTGAAGAAACCTGCCAGGGTGTGCTGAGCGTATATTCCCAGATTTCGGTTCTGTTAAAGACCCACATTCTTTCGCCATCCTCTCTCAGGTAGAGGCCGTGGGCAACAGAGGATTGTGATGTGGATCCTACTTCATTTGAAAGATCAAACTCATCACTGAATGTGGCCGTACTGATTTGCCACGGTTCTGAAACCGTATAGCTGGCTACGTTTTCAGTGCCTCTGCCGGTGACATAAATCGCACTGCCGTCAGGTCGCCAGAAGTTGGCCCTGGCATTTTGTGTCTCCCCGGATATATCCAGAGAATAGCCGCTGTATTGATATTCATCGAAATGAACCAGTTCGCTGACGGTGGCGCAGCTCGCGATGATTAACATGAAGAGCGCTGCAGGTAAGAATCGCGCAACAATATTTGATTTACCGGGAAGGGAGCGTCTGTTAATAAGAGTCATTCAGAAGGCCGATTTATTTTGATTAGCTGATCATTAAAGGATCAATAATATAGTCCTTGAATGTTACCTGAGTTTTACGAAATGCTTTTAACCTCAGTTCGATTCATTTCATTCTTCAATTTGGTCAGGATGAAGATCCGTG
>CAZKIZ010000117.1:0-9222 GCA_964552935.1 uncultured Rhodohalobacter sp.
GCAAGCTCACCTCTGATGCAACTCCTTGTGCCTTTACTCACAGAGAAGACGGCACCCCGGTCCTGAAAACCATGAACAAAGGGCTGTTTGCCCGATCTGAAGAACATCCTGTTTATGCCGTACTTACCGCATTTCACGGTTCAGGCGGGGAGAACGGTTCATTCCAGGGAGTTTGCGAAACTTATAACATCCCCTATACCGGCAGCGGTGTCATGGCCTCTTCTATTGGGATGGATAAGGTGACATCGAAAAAGTTGTGCCGCAGTGAGGGAATACCTGTTGTGGATGGGATCGATTTTTCAGAGAGCCAATGGATTGAAAACCGGTCCGATATTTTGAAACAGGCCAAAGCGCTTGGTGATGCCGTGATCGTAAAACCGGTACATCTCGGCAGCAGCATCGGAGTAGAAGTTGTGAAATCTGAAGAGCAGGCTATCACGGCGGTGGAGACCGCCTTTCGGTATGACGATCACCTGCTTATTGAAAAAGCCATCACACCGCTGATGGAGATCAACTGTTCGGTAATGGGAACTCCTGATGACTGCCGCGCAAGTGTTTGTGAACGACCCATGGGCAGGGAAGAGCTGCTCTCGTTTGTGGATAAATACCAAAGTGATGACGCCGCTAAAGGAATGGCATCCGCCGACAGGGTGATTCCGGCCGATATAGATGATGACCTTGCAGCTTCCATCAGTGAGACAGCTGTGCGCGTATTCAAACTGATCAATGGATCGGGGCTTGCACGGCTTGATTTCCTGGTGAATCGTGATACAAACGAATACTTTTTTAATGAAATAAATACAATCCCCGGCTCTTTTTCCTTTTATCTTTGGAAAGAGAGCGACATCCCTTTTACCCAGCTCCTGACCGAATTGATCCAAATAGCGATTGATCAGCACCAAAAGAAGAATGGCCGCGTTCAAAGCTATGAAACAAACTTACTTAGCCAAAAAGCAGTTAAGGGTATGAAAGGCTTAAAACGATCAAAATAAAAATGACACAGCTACTTAAAACTCCCGGGTATTTTTTTATCTCCATATTTGCAGTTTTACTGATTGTATCCTGCGGCACTACAGATGAAGTCCGAACCGTTGATGACGGCCCCCGTACATCTACCGAACGAGCGCCGGAAGACGCTGAGCCGGAAGAGCGGTTTATGGAAATTTCAATAGGAATGATCGACCCGGTTGATAACCTAGACCCCCTGTTTGCCAATAACCTGAGCACGATGAGACTCCTCTCTCTGATTTATGACGGACTCTATACTATCGATAATAACGGAGAAGTTGCACACGCAATTGCAGCCGAACATACTGCGTCCGATGATGGATTAACGTACAGATTCACTCTCAGAAACAATCTTTTTTTTCACGACAGCAGTGTTTTTCAGGCCGGCGTGGGACGGCGGCTTCAGGCAGCTGACGTGAAGTGGGCTTTCGAACGAACGTCCAGACTAAGTGTCCCGACAAGGGCATCTGAGCTGCTCATGAACATCGAGGGTTACGAAGAATATTTTGAAGATCAGCGCAAAGTCTACGACCCTGAACGACGCGCTCTGCAAGGAGTTTCAGGCATCAGAGTAATAGATTCAAGAACGATTGAATTCAGACTTCTTGAACCCGATGAAGATTTCCTGGAAAAACTTGCATCACCATACCTGTTTATTTATCCCCGGGAAGCGATTCAGCGAGAAGGTCTGTCACTAAAAAGAAATCCGGTAGGAACCGGAGCATATACGTTCCAGGAGCGAACTGATAACAGAGTTGTACTTGCGAGAGACAATTCTGACAGGTTAGAAGACCGGCTGACAAATCCACGGATAAACAGGATTGAATTTGTCCACCATAGCCGGGAGGGTCAGCTTTTTCAGGATTTTGCACGGGGCAATATTCACTGGCTGCCGGAAGTGGGGCCCGAAACAAAACGTGTCGGTATTACATCCGATGGCGAACTTACCCAGGGATATCGCCAGGAATATACGCTGACTTCATCAGGCGCACGCCACATACATTACTATCTGAACGAGACCCGGCGAGTAAATATGAACTGGTTACGGAATCGTTTTTCTGAGTTCGAACCTGACTCTATTGACGTTCGGAACAACATCATAGTACACCGGGCGGTGTCACCCTCTGATTCAGACACTATTGGTGAGCCTGACTCCTTTTATCTTGCAACGTTTACAAACGATCTGTTTATTCGAACGACCCTTTCAAGAATTCAGGAACAGTACCTGGAACCCGATTCTGAAATCAGACTTTCCGACATTCGGACACCGGTTTCCCGTACAGCAATTTTCACACGTTTATCAGATTCATTCCACGAGCCGCTCACCGACACCCTGCGCACACCCTGGTTCACCCACTACTCCACAGTGAACGGCTTGTATCACAACGATATAGAGGGAATTGGAAGCCACACCGTACCGTGGAAGTTATTCATTGAAAATGTTCGGCTTGATCTGTCAAATGAGGACAGCCAATGAAACTTGGGGTTATTGCAAATCCTGAAAAATACTCGATAAAAAAGCCTTTGAACCGGCTTTTATACTGGTGCCGGTCAAAGAACCATACTCTGTTCATATCAAAAACACTGCAGAAACTGATATCAGATGTAGAACACGAGAGCTATGTGGATATTTTTGATTCTGAGAAGGATTGTGTGGTTGACTCTGATTTTATTATTGCCATTGGCGGTGACGGAACCATGCTTCACGCCGCTCAATTTGTGAAACATGCCAGCGTCCCCATCCTTGGCGTCAATACCGGAAAGCTTGGGTTTATGGCCAATGTTCAGCCCGATCAAATTGAAGTGGCGCTGCAGGATCTTGTCGATGGACGTTTTGATATCGATAAACGGGCCATGCTGAAAGCCGTCTCCGGGCAGGGCGAGGAGTTTATTGCACTCAACGAGTTTCTTTTCACCAAGAAAGACACCTCATCAATGGTTTCACTCAGAGCCTACTACGACGGAAGCCTGTTAAACCGCTTCTGGGCTGATGGACTGCTCGTTTCAACGCCCACGGGCTCAACAGCCTACAACTTATCTGCCGGCGGTCCTATAGTGATGCCTGGAACTCCGGTTATGATTGTAACTCCCATCAACCCGCATACGCTCACAACCCGTCCCCTTGTTTTACCGTCCGACAAAAAACTTGTAATAGAAGTTGAAGACCAGCCCGATCATATCTTATTTTCAAGTGATGGCAGAATGTTTGATCATTCTCTTTCAGAGATGACAATCAGCAAAAGTGATCTGACGGTGAACCTGGTGATGCTCGAAAATCAAAATTATTTTAAAACCCTTCGAAGCAAATTAATGTGGGGACTGGATAACAGGAAACGCACTGAAGAGTAGCTGTTCAGATATAACTCAAAAAGTAAACATAACCGAAAACTAAAACTAACTTAAACATGAAAGTAACTGTAGTAGGAGCCGGTGGTAATGTTGGATCAACCGTGGCATTGAGCATAGCTCAGAGAGATTTTGCCAAAGAAGTTGTAATGGTTGATATAGAAAAAAAAGATGGAGACAAAACGTTTTACCCATCAAAAGGGCGGGCGCTGGATCAGTGGGAAGCCTCACCGATATACGGATTCGACACTGTTTTGAATGGAACTGTTGATTATGCCGACACGAAAGATTCTGATGTATGCGTAATAACAGCCGGCGTGCCGCGGCGCCCCGGAATGAGCCGTGATGATCTGCTCGAAATCAACGCTAAAATTGTAAACTCAGTAAGCGAAGAGCTGGTAAAATATTCGCCTGACACCATTATTATTGTTGTTTCGAACCCGCTCGATGTTATGACCTACGTTGCGCACGCAGCCAGCGGTCTCGACGACAGTAAGGTGATGGGGATGGCCGGTATACTCGACACCGCACGGTACCGGGCATTTCTCGCAACCGAACTAAACGTATCCCCGAAAGATATTCAGGCGCTGCTGATGGGCGGCCACGGCGACACGATGGTTCCGCTTCCGCGATATACAACCGTTGCCGGAATTCCCGTAACACAGTTAATTGACAATAAAAAACTGGACGCCATTGTTGAACGGACCAAAAAAGGCGGTGGCGAAATTGTTGGATTGATGGGTACTTCAGCCTGGTATGCACCCGGTGCTGCAGCAGCACAGATGGTTGAAGCCATTATGCTCGATCAGAACCGAATATTCCCCTGCGCGGTGAAGCCAAATGGCGAGTACGGAATCAAGGATCTCTTTATCGGACTGCCCGTTAAACTGGGGCATGGCGGTATAAAAGAGATTATTGAGGTTGACTTAGACAAAAAAGAACAAGATCTTTTAAATGATTCAGTTAAAGCAGTCCGCTCCACGATGGACGACTTCAACAAGCTGATGAATAACTAAATCGCAAATAAACGAAGACTGGTTCTTCACTACTTGCACTTAACCCCGTATCGGTCTCCGATCCGGGGTTTTTTTATATGGTTATTTTTTCAGTTTACGAACAGACCCGGCTCATTTATTAACTCTTCCTAATATTACTCATCTTCTTCCCTCCCCTTTTAAAAAGTTGCTCAAACCAAAAAAACTTCTCCCAAATCACTTCTTAAAACTCATATAGAGAGAATTCTAATGAGTTGATTTGTAACAACAGCCCGTTAATCTTCTCTTGTAAATAGGAACTTTAACAATCTGGTTGACATTCTAACACGTATATATTAAAAAATTTTAATATTTTAAATAAGGTCAACACTCAAAGCCACTCCTATGATAGGATACAGTGAAGTCTTACAAACCATGGCGGCGATGATCATCTTCTCGATGATACTTATGAACGCCAACCACATGATTCAGCGAAACTCTATGATGCAGATAGGAGCCGAGCTGGAACAGGAGGTAATTGCGCTCGGACAGGAGGTGATCGAGGAATCCCGTACGAAAGCATTCGACCAGATAACTGTAAATGCGGCGGCTCCTCCGTCTCTTATACCGGGTGGATTTACTCAGCCTGAGTTTTTGGGCGCAGATGCAGGAGAAAATTCACGAGCCGATTTCAACGACTTTGACGACTATAACGGATGGGCAGACACCTTTACTACAGAGCACGGTGAATTTGAGATTAGTGCAGAGGTATTTTATGTGGATCCCGTTAACTATGAAAAAGCATCCCAGCCAACAACATTCAAGAAGATAGAAGTAAGAGTTACAAGTAAATATTTGAGAACCGGGGCTGATGTGCCAAGAGAGTATAAGCTCGAGTTTATACGTAACTACTACGCTGATTAAAGAAGTGAGAACGGAGAAACTATGAACATGGCAATGGTTACAAGTTTTATTGTGGGCGGTATATTGCTGCTCTCCATCGCAATGGTAAATATAAATATTGCCAACAGCGGGGCAGAACTGACTCTCACGCAGATTACACGCGACAGGCTGGAAACCGTAACCGCTATGCTCGACGACGATATTCCAAATATGGGGTACGACCTGGAGCAGCCAACCGATACGATACTGACATTTGCAGACGAAAACCGGATCCAGTTCTACCGGAATCTCTGCCGAAACCCGGAAAGAGATTCGGCCACAATGAACTGCGATGAACCGGAACGGATCACCTGGGAATTTTTTAAAGATCAAAAACCCGCAAACGCACGTAATGAGGGCCACGGAACCCTCATTAGGGTGGTAGAAGCAGTAGGAATTGCGCCTGACACTACAAGAATTGAGTCGGGAGTTACAAACTTCAATATACGCTATTTTAACGCACATGGGCGCCCCCTCGACCAAAACCTTTCCGTTCCCGTCAATGAAACAGATCTTCGGGATATAAAACAGCTTTACATGCAGCTTGAAGTCCAGAGTAATGAGCAAATACCCGGCAGATCAAACAGCGATCGATATATTCGAACAGTTTGGGAGAAACGATTTTCCCCAAGAAATCTTGAGATAGAACTTTAACAAAAAAGAAGGTGGCTCCTCATGGGACGAGCAATGATTATCATTACATCCGGTGTACTTATAGCGCTGGGTATCTTTAACATCTCTACCTCACAGCAGGGACTCTCTCTGACTCAGAAAACCGTAAACCAGGCCGATTATGTGATGGCTAAGAACACCGCTCACACCGCCATCCAGATGGCGATGCAGCACATCAATGAAGATGATGAGTGGGCAGAGCGCCACGACAAAAACAACTCGAAATTCACCGGCCCCTGGGAGACCGTGATTGATGGCCGGCCTGTTACCCTTTTTACTGAATATGCGAAGCACCCCGATTACTGGGAACCCGATACACTTCGATTGCTCTCCAATGCTCAGCATAATAATTTAACGGCTGAAGTGATCAGCCTTTACTATAAACAGCCATTCAGCTCGCTGGTACCCACATTTGAAGGCGCACTCTCACTTCCGGGCTCATTCAACCATTTTAATATCGACGGTAACGCCCACAGTATGAGCGGGCTTGCACCATCACACACAGAGTGCGAAGATAAACCGGCCGTTATTGTCCGCTCACAGGATGACAAAGACCGACTCCCTTCGGGCCACTTTAACGCTGAAGGTGCACCCAGCGCAGTGGCTGTAAATCCCGACCTCTCCTACGAACCCACCGATGAGCTTATTGAACGGCTCTGGAATTCCGGAAATGCAGTATCCGTCACCTCCGACTTTAGTGATCCGCTTGGAAGTGCGGAAAATCCGGGCGTGTTTTTTATCGATACAGAGACGGTTCGATTAACGGGTAACCAAAGTGAGGGATTCGGTATTATGGTGATCCGTTCCGGAGGCTATATGGAGTATGAGGGCGGCCTGGATATCCGCGGTAACTTTGAGTTCAACGGGCTAGTGATATTTGAAAACGCCTTTGATTTTGACGGCAGGGGAACCCCAACCATTAATGGAACCGTAATGGTTGGAAATACCCAGGGATTAGACGGCACCATTGATGTTGATCTCGGGGGAAACATCCACCTACAGTACGACTGCGAAGCCGAGAACTATGCCCGCATGGCAGCGGCTGATGCTGTAAAGCAAAACAAGTATACGCGAAGAGTTACGACTGAAGGCGTTAACTACGCCGGTAATTAATTCAGACGTCTCGTTCTTTGAAATCTTCATCAAAGTAATTGTACCATTTGCGGAACGGGCGAAATGCGTTATCGGGATCGAACGGGCGGCGATATTCGCTGTTCATACACTCTTCGCTGCAGCACCCTTTGTACATTTCGGCTCCTTCCTCAGAGCAGACAAACAGCTTGTTACACTTCATATTGGCGCAGTTTATAAAACTGTCGGCCGGTTTTCCCGTAATCTCACACCGGGCAATAGGCTGTAAGTCGCCCTTGTTTACCGGCACTACGAGGCGATCATCAAACACAAAACATTTTCCTTTAAAGTGCTTGCCCTCTTCCTCCTTCGCGTAGTTGAGAATGCCGCCGTGAAGCTGGTTCACATCATCCCACCCTTTCTTTTTCATCAGCACTGAAAATTTTTCACAGCGGATGCCGCCTGTGCAGTACATCAGTACTTTTTTCTCTTTTGGAATTGCCGCTTCATCAAGCCAACGCGGAAAATCATAAAAGTTTTCAACATCGGGGGTGATCGCCCCTTTAAAATGACCTACTTCACTCTCGTAATCGTTTCGTACGTCAATCATAACGTAGTCCTCATCAGACTCCATTAGCTCACGCCATTCAGAAGGTGACAAGTGCCTGCCCCCGTCCTCCGGGTTAAGTCCGTCTACGTGAATTGAGACGATCTCATCACGAACTTTGCAGGTGAGACGAGGAAACGGAATCACGTCTGACTCTTCCGTTTTAAACTCTGTATCTTCAAAACCATCCAGCGACCAGACGAACTGCCGGTATCTTTCTATTTGATCAGGAGTTCCGCCTATAGTGCCGTTCAACCCCTCTTCCCCGATATACACCCGGCCCTTTACGCCAAGATCTTCCAGAAATTCTTTATGTTCTTTACAAAAACGCTCCGGGTTCTCAATATCCCGAAAATTATAGTACAGTATGACTTCGTAGCTCATAGACAAAACAGACGATTAACTTTACAGATCCGTTACTTTTAGCTGAACCTGTAAATTACGATCTTTTTAACCATTTTCGTATCTAAAAAACAGACTATTGTTACGTGTCAGCTCTTTTGCCATTTCTATTCTGTTCATCGCCCAGATGATGTTCATGGGAGAACTGCAGGCTCAACAGCACGACCATTCAGATTCGCACACGGTATTCTCGCTCATAGATGAAGCAAAACAAGCGGGTCGTCTTTCGCTTGATGAATCGATAATACAAAAATTCTATGCCGGCTATCGTCCTGAACTTCTTAACGGGGAGTTTCATCAGGAGTCTAAACCTGTACCCGTAAAATGTATGGTTCCGGCCAAGCAGGAGTATCTGAGTGTCAAGGATGATCTTACGGCAGACACCAGGAATCAAATCTCGACGATGGTTGAGGGTTCGCGTGTATCTGCCGAATTCAGCTATATCCCGCCATCAGGCAACTTCGTTTTTCATTATGATACAACCGGCAGCCACGCCGTTCCCGCTGAGCAAACCATACCAGGTGCCATAGAACAAAACATCCCCGATTACATCTATCACGCCGCATTTGCAGCGGATTCATCCTACAGATACCAGGTGGAAGAACTGGGTTTTACCGATTTTGTGCGGGATACGCCTTATGAAATTGAGTTCCGGAATTTCGGTTTTTACGGAACAACCACCGTTTCAGGATCCACAACGTTCATCACCATTCATTCAAATTTCAACGGTTTCCCGCCAAACACTCACCCGGAGGGCAATCGAATTGGGGCCCTTTATGTGACCATGGCTCACGAGATTAAGCACGCCATTCAATACGCTGCAAGCAGATGGCGAGGCAGCGCGGGCACATTCAACTGGATTGAGATGGACGCCACTATGATGGAGGAGATTGTTCATGATGATGTGAATGACTATTACAACTATATCCGGCAAAACTTCAATTCTGACCGGCCAAGTTCATCATCTATCTTTGGCAACCCTCAAAATCCGACACCCGGGGCTTACTGGCATATAACCTGGATGCTCTACTTTGCTGAGGA
Organism: uncultured Rhodohalobacter sp.; assembly: GCA_964552935.1. Classification (GTDB taxonomy): domain Bacteria; phylum Bacteroidota; class Rhodothermia; order Balneolales; family Balneolaceae; genus SW132. The sequence goes on from CAZKIZ010000117.1 coordinate 9,064, forward strand.
TTACGGCATGCCGTTTTGGGTAGATGTGTGGGAAGATATTCGGGCGGAGCCGCTGTTAAATTTTGCGGATGCCATTGAGGGACAACTTTTGCTGAGAGGTGAGCGATTTGCGTCCGGCCATCTCAAAAACCACCTTTGGCACCTGGGGTCCGGCGAGCA
>CAZKIZ010000118.1:0-9195 GCA_964552935.1 uncultured Rhodohalobacter sp.
CAGTCCCGTCGGTCCGGGATCATCGTCAGTGGCTTTGAAAAGGTTGAACAGAGAGCGATTTTCTCGAAAAATCAACGCTGATCAGATCAACAGAGCATCCATAAATCATCAAAAAAAGCCGCTCGTTATTTTGTGAATCCCGGGCGGCTTAGAAATGATCTTTACAACTCCACTTTTAGAGCGGCAGATTATCGTGCTTGCGTTTCGGGACAGAATCTACTTTGTTCTGACACAATTCAAATGCACTGATCAGTTTTTGACGCGTCTCCTCAGGCAGAATTACGTCATCAATAAATCCCCGGGCAGCCGCTTTGTAAGGATGAGCAAACTCTTCGCTGTACTGCTCTTCAAGCTCCTTCTGTTTCTCCTCGGGATTATCGGCTTTCGCTATCTCCTTTCTGAAGATAATCTCAACAGCTCCTTTGGTTCCCATTACGGCAATTTCAGCTGATGGCCAGGCCACGTTATAATCTGCGCGGATATGCTTGCTGTTCATCACATCATAGGCTCCGCCATACGCTTTCCGGGTGATCACCGTCATTTTAGGAACGGTAGCCTCGCAAAATGCATAGAGCAGCTTAGCCCCGTGCTTGATAATACCGCCCCACTCCTGGTCCGTACCCGGCAGAAATCCAGGTACATCTTCAAACACAACAATTGGAATATTAAAGGCGTCGCAGAAGCGGACAAAACGGGCGCCTTTAACGGACGCATCGATATCTAAAACCCCGGCAAGAGAGAGCGGCTGATTCGCTACAATCCCAACGGAACGGCCGTCAAGCCTTGCAAAACCAACTACGATGTTATCCGCGTAGTGCTCGTGAACCTCGTAGAAAGAGTCTTTATCCATCACCCCGTCAATCACATCTTTTATATCGTATGGCTTGTTTGGATTGTCGGGAACAATCGTATTTAACTTCTCAGCCTTACCTCTGTCCGGTTTTACAGAATCTGCCGCCGGAGGTTTCTCCTCGCAATTCTGGGGCAGATAGCTCATAAGCGTGCGAATATCGTGGAGGCAAACGGCGTCGTTATCGGATGCAAAATGAGCCACTCCTGATTTTGTGCCATGAGCTGAAGCGCCGCCCAGGTCTTCTGAAGTCACCTCTTCGTGCGTTACCGTTTTTACTACATTCGGCCCGGTTACAAACATATAGCTTGTATCTTTCACCATAAATACAAAATCGGTCAAAGCCGGACTATATACGGCCCCGCCGGCGCACGGACCCATTACGGCTGAAATCTGTGGCACCACACCCGACGCCATGGAGTTGCGCCAAAACACTTCGGCATATCCGCCCAGAGAGCTCACGCCCTCCTGAATTCTTGCACCGCCTGAATCATTCAGTCCTATAATCGGCACTCCGTTTTTCAGGGCAAGATCCATAACCTTGCATATTTTTTCGGCATGGGTTTCAGAAAGTGAGCCTCCAAATACTGTAAAATCCTGGCTGAAAAGGTAGATTGGTCTTCCGTCAATTTTGCCATATCCTGTTACAACGCCATCGCCCGGTATATGCTGCTTATCAAGCCCAAACACATTACTTCGATGGGTGACGAATGCATCGATCTCCTGGAAACTATCCTTATCTACAAGAATCTCAATACGCTCTCTTGCAGTGAGCTTACCTTTCTCGTGCTGTTTTTCAATACGCTCTTTACCGCCACCCAGTTTTGACTCCTCCCGGAGTTCTTTCAGTCTTTGAAGTTTATCCTGTTTACTCATAAATACTTCACTTTAAGATTTAAATTGATCAAAATAAGCCTGCATTCTGTCCGTAAAATCCACGGCATCTTCGTCGTACATATCTACAAAATTTCGCGCAAAAATCTCTTTTTCGATGTAGCCGCTGGCCTGTTTCCAGCTATCAAAGCTATCCAGTTTAACAAGAGCCTGTTCATAGGCCGCTTCCGACCCGCTGAAGATTGATTCCGTAAAACGGTGTTCATCACTCTCCATCCAGCTGATCAGCTCAGTGGCGGTCAGATTACTCTCTTGTTCCCGCGTAAGGTCAATAAGCGGCTCCTCTTCATACGCCTCTTCAACATCTGCAAAAGGTGAATATTCAGGTTCTTCGATGTCGTTTTCTTCTATATGATCTTCATCACCCAGGAAGGATTGCCAAATAGGCCTTGAGTCGTCCGCAGGTTCGGAGATCTCATCGAAATTAAATTTAAAATCATCGGAGTCTTCCTCTTCAGCCTCAGCCTCAACGGTCGCGTCTTCTGCTTCTTTTCTCTGATCCTGTTTTGATTCTGATTGTTTGGTTTTCTTTGAACGGTCAGCAAGTGGTTCCGGATCGGGCGTATCCTCCTCTTCAGGCTCATCTGCAAATTCTATAAAAACAGACTCCTCTTCATCTGCCTCTTCAGTGAAACGACTGAACCGTACATCTTCATCTTCTTCGTCAGGTTTAAACTGATTTTCGGTTTCAGACTCCGGTCTTAATTTGCTGCGAAAGGACGACAGCAGCGTATCTTCCTCCTCCTCATCCTCTGCTGACTCTTCTTCATCCGGCGCAGCTGCAGTTTTGATGTTAACCGGCGATTCCTTCTTGGTGTTCAGCTCTTCTTGCGGCACACTTTTTTTATCGAATCTTTCTTCTTCGTCAGCAGGTTTGTCCCTGGATATTGAAACTTTAGAGGCCGCCGGTTCATCTTCAGTATCGGGTTTTTCTGCGGAATCCTTCTCTGTTTCAGTTTCAGAAGACGATACATCACTACCAAACAGAGACGCCTGCTCCTCCTCGTAACCCTCTTCGTTGAGCAGGTCGGGGGAACTCAACACCTCGATGAAACCTGTCTTATCAAGAGACTCGTTCATCAGATCGAATCGGCGCGAAATACGGTTCATTCCCCTGTCTTCGAAGAAGATTCTGAACAGTTCTGTATCCACCTTCGGTCCCGCAAGGATGAAGAGCGGGTGCAGCAGCTGGGCCCAGTTCAGGGAGTTGTAATTCTCTGTAAGTCGATCGTCTACACGCTCAATAATTTTCGTGCAGACAGAAAGATCAATGGACTCTTTTTCTTTTCGGTCCATATATTTTAGAACCGCATCCGCAAGATGGGTATTTACAGTGATAAATCTGCTGCTCTTTACCAGCTCCTCTTTCGCAAGGGTGGTTTCAGGGCCAAAGAGTATTGCCGGAATAGCAGATCGTGGATGCAAAATAATTTCAATGACATCTGCCACTGAAGTTTCAAACACGGATGGAGCAAAAGATGCCGGCATCCGGACTTCGGCAACAATCGCTTCAATAAACTGATCCCAGGCATATTCAACACTTTCGGCAGACATATCAGCCCATTCGGAGTGCGGCGGAACAATCGATTCGTTCAAATTTCGATAGATTTCCACTTCAACTCTCCGGACAACAAACTCAGGAATATCGAACTCCCTGAGATCATCCGGGGTGAATGACGGCGTATCAGCCGGCAGTAGTTTAGTAAATTTCTTGGTGACGCTGCGAATGAGTTGATCCATGTCTGTATCTGATTTTGGGGGAATATATGGGTTCGATACCTTTCAACGAAAATATTATCCGATATTTCATTACCACTTCAAGAAAAATTACAATTATCTTCGACTCCGTAAGACAGCCGGCCGATTCTTATTTTTAAATCATGATTAAACTAACCATAAGTGGACTCTCAAAATCGTACTCCGGAAAGGAGGTCTTCAGTGAGCTATCATTCGATTACGAACGCGGAAAGATAGGTGTTGCAGGCTCTAACGGGGCAGGTAAATCAACGCTCTTACGGTGCGTCAGCGGCCTCACTCTGCCGGATGACGGAACCGTAACCTGGTCTGTTGATGGCAAAAATCTCTCACCAAAACAGATTAAGCCTCACCTGGGATACGCGGCGCCATACGTTGAACTCTACGAAGAGCTCACCGCCCGCGAGAATTTGCAGTTTATACGCGATTTGAGAAGCAGTCAGGATTGTGAGGCAATTTCAAACCTGGTCAATCAATATGAACTAAGCACCTTTGCCGATTCTCTCTATGGCGAACTCTCTTCCGGTCAGCAGCAGCGTGTTAAGCTTGCATCGGCGGTAGTCCATAAGCCAGCCATACTTTGCCTGGACGAACCCGGCACTAATTTAGATGAAAAAGGCCACGCTATCGTAGAGCAGATGACGCAAAGATGTGTTGATAGCGGCGGTATTGTTATACTCGCATCCAATCAGCAACATGAGCTCGATATTTGTGATGTATGTATTCGGTTAAAGAGAGAAGTACCGGCATAAAAAAAGCGCAACCCGATTCTTCATCAGATTGCGCTTTTCAGCGGAGAGAGAGGGATTCGAACCCTCGATACCCCTTTCGGGGTATACTCCCTTAGCAGGGGAGCGCTTTCGACCACTCAGCCATCTCTCCTCGTGATCAAATTCAGGTTTTATCCTGTTTTGAAGAGCATCAAATATAGGAAGCTTTCCGCCGCCTTTGCAACATTCATTTCAATAAATTTTATACGACCTGTCTATAATCAGGAACTTACTCTTCCAGTATGTAAATCTGTGCCAGGTTTCGGCCTTCCTGGGCATAATCGAGACCGTATCCCAAGACAAATAGGTTGGAAATTTTGAACCCTGTATACTTTAGCACCACATCGTGCTGCGTGGCTTCAGCTTTATGAAGTAATGTTGCCGCTGAGAGAGATGCCGGACCAAACTGGTTCAGTTTTTTGAACAGGTAGTTCATTGAGAGCCCGGTATCAACAATATCTTCAACCAGTATAACGTGACGATCTTTGATGTTCGCGTCGATATTCTTCAAGTCGGTTACGTTTCCCGAAGAGACTTTTTCATCACCGTAACTGCTCAGTTTCAAAAAATCCACCTCACAGGGAATGGTCACATATCTCATCAGGTCCGCAAGAAAAATGAATGCACCATTCAGAACACCAATAAAAATCGGACGCTTGTCTTTATAATCGAGGCTAATCTGTTTTCCAAGCTCTTTAAGACGTTGCTGTATCTCATCTTTTGTTAAGTAAACACGAAACTGTTCTCCGTTTATATTTACTTTTTCCGGTAGATATTGGTCCATTAGAGATCTGTGTCTATTTGTAGTATATGTTTAGTTGCAGAGCTGCACTTTACCCGCTCTGATATGATGCCCGTTTGACCATCATTTGTGATGTGCGGGAATATAACGGCGCAGATGATTCCATCAAAAGATTCTATTAAAAACGCCTCCCTTTTTTGACTACTGACTATTTTTTTGTCCGTCAAAATATCTGCAATCAGTTTACTTCCCTCCATGCCAAGCGGCTGAATCCGATCGCCATCCCGCCAGGGTCTTACTCTAACCGGCCATTCCACTTTCGCTGAGTCTAACTGTAGTACTTTGCTTCTGAATTTTCCACTCCAGGGTCTGAGAACCAATCGAAAATTACCAACCTGTCTCTCTTCCGTCAGATCTTTTCTACTGAGTTGTATCGGTTCGATGCCGTGCTGTTCTTCATTTCGAACAAGTAGAAACAGGTCCCTCTCGCGGATGATTTTCCACTTCGGGTTAATCTCAATTTCAGCGCCGGTCTGCAGCTCATCAATCGTACTTAACCGATTCAGAACACCTTCTGAGAGGGACACTTCGGGTATCATTTTGCCAAGGTAACGGTGAAACAGGGCGGGACGAAGTTCCTTTGGAAGTTCTAGAAGGTCTGATCTGCGAATTTGATTCTCTTCATTTAAAAGCTGCTTCAGTATCCAGCCCGACATCAATGAATACTCTTCAGATCTGTCAGGAACTTTCAGCACATTATCCCTCCACCCGGGGAAAAAACTTTCCATGTCAGGCATCAGCTCTTGCCTGAGAAAATTCCGTGCGTAGCCTGCCGATCTGTTTGAAAAATCTTCCCGGAACGGAATATGATGCTCATCAGAAAAGTGACGGATCTGCTCTTTTGTTACGCCTAAGAGAGGTTTCAATAGATCGCCCTGCTGAACGTCCATCCCCTTCCAGGACGGAATCCCTGCGCCTCTCAGAATCTTTTGGAGTATTGTTTCTACCTGGTCATCCTGGTGATGAGCAGTTAAGATAAACTGCGCACCGGTCTCTCTCTTTATATCTCTGAAGACGGTATATCTCTTTTCACGTGCCCAAAGCTGCGTGTTTTTTATTTCCGCTTCTGACGGATCAAAAGTGGCGATAATGCAATCAAAATTCCACATCGCCGAAATCTCTTCCACAAATTCTCTGTCTTGCTCCGATGCATCACCTCGCAGGCGGTAGTTGCAGTGAACAACGGTGCAGTTGATGTTGTGGCGGTGAAGCAGAAAGAGGAGCGTCATAGAATCAATCCCGCCGCTGACTCCACAAACAAAATGGCCAGTCCGGCTGACTGACTCAGCACAGAAATTTTCCCGAAAGGTTTTAACGACGGGGGAAGATTCGAATTTGTTCATGGGAAAAGGTTTTAACATCCAAATCTTTACTTAGCATCACGCATTCGGCTTTTTCATTCATGCCGAGAAATTTGAACTCTTCATCGCTCACAGTTCCGTTCAGGGACGTTTTCACCCACTCTCCAAACCCGATAATCCGGTTGTTGATATTTTTGCAAAGATCCGGGTCTTGCTGGGTCCAGCGTGTGTACAGATACTCCATCTTTTGCAGCAGCCGGCACAACAGATCTTCCCGCTGGACTGGTTTTCCGTAGTGGGCAATCAGCGATGTGGCATCCATATCAAAAGCGGAATCAAATGTTTTCTGATTCACGTTCAATCCAATCCCAACCAGAACACGCTCAGGCCTCTGCCCCAAAAAAACGGATTCCGTAAGTAATCCGCCCACTTTTTCACCGTTGATCAGCACGTCGTTGGGCCACTTAATTTCTGCCCCATCAATATTCATCTGGTCAATTGTTTCCACTACCGCCAGTGCGAAACAGAGCGTAAGAAGCGGCAGCCTGTCACCGGCAGAGGGTTTAAAAGCGATGGTAAACGCAAGGTTTTCCCCTTTCTTCGACTCCCACGACCGTTCATACTGTCCGCGCCCTTTTGTCTGATAATCGGTAAACAACACGCTGCCGTGATCAAACTGCGAGTAGTCCATCTTCTTCAGATGGCTGTTGGTTGATGGCAATTCCGGCTCGTAAATAAAATCTGCGCCCAGCCAGCGGGTCCGTAATCCGGCCCGGTAACGATCGATATTAAATTGAGTGCTCATCCATGTTCAATCAGACGTTTATAAAATGCTGATGGAGATTTTTTTTCTTATCTCCGAAATGTTTCCTTCCATTTATCTAAAACAGTAACTACAGCAAAATAGGTTTTGGCATTCAGTATTTCTTCTGAAAGTATAATAAAATCTGACATATTGTGACGACAGAGCATTGACTTTACTTCCGGAATTGAGTGGGTGGTCATACTTAAATCATTTAAACCCATTCCTAAAAAGCATGCGGCATAGAGCGGGTTTGACGCCATCTCACCGCAGACCGACACAGGAATACCCGCTTTTTTTGATGCGGCAATTACATCCCGAATCACGCGCCATATGGACGGATGAGCCGACTGATAGAGTTTTGATATTTTGCCGTTCCCCCGGTCAACAGCCAGCATATACTGTGTGAGATCGTTGGTTCCTATGCTGAAAAAATCAACCCGGGAGGCGGCTTCTTCAGCCATCACAGCAATTCCCGGCACTTCAATCATGATGCCGAAGGGGATCTCAGCGTCAAAAGGAATGCTGCGAGCCTCCAGATCACTTTTCACATCTTCCAGAATCTGCTTCGATTCTTCAATCTGTTCAATATGTGATATCATCGGAACCAGGATCTTTATTTTTCCCGGAAAATGAGCTGACACCCGTAATATCGCTTCGTACTGCTGTCGCAGCAGCTCCGGTTTATCCAGCATCATACGGATACCGCGCCACCCCAGGAATGGATTATGCTCGCTGTTATGGTTATCCGGAAATTTATCGCCGCCGGCATCAAACAGACGAATCACTACCGGATCAGGACCGGCAGCCTCGGCAACCTGCCTGTAAAAATCGACCTGGGCCTGTACATCAAAATCTTTGGAGTCGAACAGGATTGTTTCTGTCCTGAGCAAGCCCACACCGCTGGCTCCCCTCTTCTTGAGCTGAGGCAATTCGTTTACAAACTCGATGTTTCCACGAAGTGTAAACTCAGATCCGCAACGGGTTTTGGAGGGCTTTTTCACCCATTCAAGGGCAGATTCTTCACGCGCCTGCCGCTTTGCCTGGTAGGAGCGGAATTCATCTTTCATTTTCGAGGTGGGTTCAAACAGAACAGAGCCCACATCACCGTCAATCAGAACTGAATCGAATCGCTCCGGCTTGAAAAGTTCCCATGCGGCCCCGATTACGCACGGTATCCCAAGTGAATGTGCCAGTATAACCATGTGTGACGTGAGCCCGCCCTTTTGTGATACGATGCCCGCAGGGTTAAATTTGCTGAGCTTAACCATTTCTGTGGGAGACAGCTCAACGGCAAAAATCACGGCATTGTCAACATCCAGATCATCCGGCTGATGGTTGCGAACAAGGTCAATCAGCTGATCCCGAATTGATATAATATCTACGGCCCTGTCATTCAGCCAGCCGGCCGCAGCATTTTCAAGAAGCCGGATATAGTCGTTAAAAGAGGTGAAAATTGCGTATACCGCTCTATAGAGATCTTCCTTTACCTGTTTCTGAATATTCAGGTTCAGCTCGGGATCTTTCAGCACCTGGATCTGCGATTCGATCACTTCAATGACTTCATCTTCACTGCTCGCTTTTTGAAGATTTCTGAACTCATTTTCAAGCTCCGTAATCCCCTGCTCAACCAGCTGAAGTTCGTTTTCTACCTGCGACTTCCCGATTTTTTCAGGTTTCACAACTCGTTTTTCTCGATTCAGAACAACCGGACGGCCAATTCCGCGGCCGCCTGCGCCGGGAGTTCCTAAGAGTGTTCGCTGTTTCAGTGTCGTGTCTCTGCTCAAGATGGTTCAGTTTTAAATTTGTTTTCAAATAGACGGCTCAACACTTCCATCGCCTGCTCTTCGTCGGGGCCATCAACAATTAATTCCATTTCAGACCCGTGTTCTGCGGCAAGCGTCAATAGTCCTAAAATACTCTTGCCGTTGATTCTGTATCCGTACATCTCTATAAAGAGATCCGATTCGAATTCTGATGCTGTTTTCACCAAAACGGATGATGGCCTTGCGTGCAGACCT
>CAZKIZ010000119.1:0-9186 GCA_964552935.1 uncultured Rhodohalobacter sp.
ATCATGGATCTTGAGAATATGAGTATGGAGCAGTTAAACCATATCTGGAGTATTTCAGGTGGAGTTCATTATCCGGCGCTTTTTTATCGGATTCGCCTTATTGAACTAGAACAGGATACCGCATCTGAGGGCGATACCATCGAAACTATTGAACTGGAATCGGAGAGTTTTGCTTCACCGGACGCACTCCGAAAACATCGTAAAGAAGAACATCAAAACGGATCATAACCATGTCAAATTACAGAACACCGGGTGTATATATTGAAGAGGTGCCGTCGCTGCCGCCATCGGTCGCGCAGGTTGAAACCGCCATTCCCGCATTTATCGGGTATACGGAAAAGGGGCCGGATGAGCCGACCCGGATCAGCTCTATGGTCGATTTCATAACGATTTTCGGAGGGCCGAACAACGAGCTGGACCCTTTTGAAGTTGATGAAAACGGAGCCGTCACACCGCCTGAAATTGCAGCTACGCCCGATTTTCGTCTCTACTATATGCTTGAAATGTTTTTTGCTAACGGCGGCGGGGACTGCTACATCGTTCGTGTTGGCGGATATGGAAGCGGTATTTCAAATGCCGATATGCAGTCCGGGCTGGATCTTCTCGAAAAAGAGGACGCCCCTACGCTGATTCTTTTTCCCGATGCGGCCAGTCCCTTAAACAGCGGCGAACCGTATGATCTGTTTAACAGTGCGCTCGATCAGTGCGCGGCCGGGAATGACCGTTTTCTGATTTGTGATGTGAAAGAGTCTGATGAGGAGATAAACCCGGTCCGGGAAGCCGCTTCTGAATTCAGGGATGGCATCGGCATGAACAACCTGATGTTCGGCGCAGCTTATTATCCCGATTTGAAAACAACGCTGGGTTATCGTTACGATGAATCGGAAATCAACATTACACTGGATGGTGACAGCAACTGGGTATTAAGAGATGAATCTGATACCGGGCAGTCTCTCTATCATACCGAAAACGGGAAATTTCGGGATGCCTATAACCGGATCAGAAAAACGATCGATTCGGTACGCCTGGTGCTGCCGCCAAGCGGGGCGATGGCCGGAATCTATGCGCGGGTTGACAGCGCCCGGGGTGTGTGGAAAGCGCCCGCGAATGTGTCACTGAGCAGGGTTTCTGCCCCGAACGTGAAGATCGACCACAGAGAGCAGGAGGACCTGAACGTAACGCAGACGGGGAAATCGATCAACGCAATCCGCGCATTTAAAGGGCGTGGCGTGATGGTATGGGGTGCCCGAACACTCGACGGGAACGACAACGAGTGGCGCTATATCCCCGTTAGGCGATTTTTCAACATGGTGGAGGAGTCGGCGAAAAATGCGTCCGGCCGGTTTGTGTTTGAGCCGAACGATGCCAATACGTGGGTGAAAATTAAAGCGATGATTGAGAACTATCTCATCACGCTCTGGAGATCGGGTGCGCTAATGGGAGCTACGCCCGATGAAGCCTTTTTTGTGAGCGTAGGGCTGGGCGAGACGATGTCGCAGGATGATGTGCTGAACGGGAGGCTGATCGTAGAGATCGGGATGGCAGCTGTACGTCCGGCCGAATTTATCATTCTGCGCTTTTCACACAAGATGATGGAATCGTGAAATGAAGGCTTAACGCTTTGAAATCAAAAATCAAAAAAGAGAAAACAGTATGAGTTATAAAACACCGGGTGTATATGTTGAAGAGATCTCAAAACTGCCGGCATCGGTCGCCCAGGCAGAGACCGCCATTCCGGCATTTATCGGCTATACCGAAAAGGCTGAAAATTCTGACGGGGAGACGCTAACGAATGTGCCCACACGGATTGAGTCGATGATGGAGTACGAACAATTTTACGGCGGGCCGCCGGATCAGGCGTTTGAAATTACGCTGGCTGATGAAGAGCCTTACCTGCCTCTGTCGGCCGACTTTAAGGATGAAGCCTCTCCTTTTCTGATGCACCACGCACTAAATATGTTTTTTGCCAACGGCGGAGGGCCGTGTTTTATCGTTTCAGCCGGCGGATATGTGGATGGTGACGACCCGCACGAACCGGATTACGATGAGTTGAAAAGCAGTTTGGATTCAATCGAAAAGAATGATGAAATCACGCTGATTGTGATTCCCGAAGCGGTGAGCATTGAAGATGAAGATCACTACCAGCTTGTTCAGGATGTGCTGGCTCATAATAACGACCAGGTTAACCGGTTCGGAATTTTTGATGTGCGAAGTGAAGATCACGATGGTGATGGTTTCAGAACCGGATCGGGGAGTCATGCGCTGGATAAAGGAGCTGCATACTATCCTCATCTGAAAAGTACCATCCGATTTCCGTATCAAAAGAGCGGTGTGGAACTATCGGGCGATCCTTTTGATGGAGTGACGTGGGCCGAACTTGAATCGGTGTCGGCGGTACTGAATCTGCAGGAGATGTTCAAAAGCCTGAAAGAGAAAGTGGAAGAGGCGAACGATGAGATGGATGCCGGAGACCCGGCTGCGGAAGTGCTCAAGATTTTCAAAAAAGGATTCAGGAATAGTGAACGCGCTTTTCAAAAAGTACTGGAAGCGTACAGCTACCTCGAAGAGGAAGATCTGACCGAAGAAGATGTGGACGGGTGGATCACCGGTGATGATACACTGGATGACATCCGGGCATTATTGGAGAGTGGATCCAGAGACGCGCGTGCAACCGCATTGGGAAACCTGTTTGCGGCACTTGAACAAGCCGATACTGCATTTGATACGGCCGTCAGCAGTGTGCGGAGTGAAAACGACATAGATGGAAGTGTCAGCAGCGAAGATATCCTCACTATTTACACCAATGAATTTTCAGACGGTATCAAAAAGGCAGTGGAAGATATGCGGATTGTGATGCCGCCATCACCGGCCGTAGCGGGGGTTTACGCCAGGGTGGATGCCGATCGGGGTGTCTGGAAAGCACCAGCCAATGTGAGTCTGAACCGGGTGACGGGTCCGGCGGTGAAGCTGACGGTCTCTGAGAATGACCGCATTTATGTGCATGCAGACAGCGGGAAATCGATAAACGCCATTCGCGCATTTACCGGTAAGGGAACGCTGATCTGGGGTGCGCGCACCATCGATGGCGGGAGCAACGAGTGGAGATACATATCGGTCCGGAGGTTTTTCAACATGGTTGAAGATTCTGTGAAAAGTGCCTCCGCACGATTTGTATTTGAACCGAACGACGCCAACACCTGGGTGAAAGTAAAAGCGATGATCGAGAATTTTTTAATCACCCAGTGGCGGGCAGGTGCGCTGATGGGCTCCACTCCGGATGAGGCGTTTTACGTTAGCGTGGGCCTTGGGCAGACAATGAATGAAACCGACATCAACGAGGGAAAGATGATCATAGAGATTGGGATGGCTGCGGTTCGCCCGGCGGAGTTTATCATCCTTCGGTTTAGCCACAAAATGATGGAATCATAGAACTATTTAACTATAAAAAAATCAAAATGTTATGAATAATTATCCTTTGGTAAAGTTTCATTTTTCGGTGGATTGGGGAGGAACAAACATCGGGTTTACGGAAGTGTCGGGCCTCGATATGGATATCGAACCGATCGAATACCGCCACGGTGCAAGTCCCGAGTATACGTCCACAAAAATGCCGGGACTTCGGAAATACAGCAACATCACGCTGAAACGCGGCTCTTTTCAAAGTGACAACGAGTTTTACGAGTGGATGAACACTGTGAAGCTGAATACCATCGAACGGCGCGATATCACCATCAGCATGCTAAATGAAGAGCACGAACCGGTTGTGGTTTGGAAGATCAAAAATGCGTGGCCGGTAAAAGTTCAATCCACCGACCTGAACTCCACCGGAAACGAAGCCGCAATTGAAACGCTCGAACTTGCGCATGAAGGGTTAGTGATAGAGTACGCGTGATGAACGAGAACTATCCGCCAGTCAGCTTTCACTACGTGGTTTCATTTAACGGAATCAGCGGAAAAACTGTGGATACGCAGTTTCAATCCGTCTCCGGCCTTTCAGTTGAAGTGGAGACGGAGCCTGTGAAAGAGGGCGGTGAAAACCGATTCACACATCTGCTGCCGGTTCGTTCAAAATATTCGAACCTGGTGCTTAAACGCGGAATGGTAACCGATACGGACCTGATTGGCTGGTTTACCGATACGTTTGATACGATGATCGTCAGGCCGGTGAGCATCACCATCAGCCTGCTGAATGAGGAGCACAATCCGCTGACATCGTGGAACGTGGTTCACGCCTGGCCAAAAAAGTGGAGCGTATCCGATCTGGATGCCGAAAAGAGCGCCATCGCAATCGAAACGCTTGAGCTTCACTATCAAAGATTTTCCATCATCCGTTAACTCAAAAGTTGAAAGCTAATGCCGGTTGAAATTCGTGAATTACATATCAAAGTACAGGTTGACTCCGCTGCTGAAACGGTGAGCGATCAGGCAGGTAAACGGGAGCGTCAGCTTGCCCGGGAAGAGATTGTAAAGGATTGCGTAGAGCAGGTGTTGAGGGTGCTCGACCAGAAAAAAAAGCGATAGAAAAAAGGATAACGGATTATGAGTACACATCTGAAAATGACAATCATGGGGTTTGATGATCCCGACTTTATGAAAAAGGCAGTGTTGCCTCCGTTTATCGCGCATGTAAACCCGGAAACGTATAAGCAGTCGGTTCAGATTTTTTTCTCAGAAATGCAGGCTCAGGGAACGAGTGCGAACGACAACAAGCACAGCCATACAGAGCCGAGAAAACTAAATATCGAACTGCTTCTTGACCGCACAGGCGCCCTTGGTGAGCAATTTTACAGTCCGGTTGGTGTATTTCCGGATATCGAACACTTTAAAAATCTTGCGCTGAATTACGAGGGGAATATTCACAAACCGCGCTACCTGATTCTGCTATGGGGCACGCTTATCTTCAACTGCCAGCTTGAAAAGCTTGATGTTGAGTATAAACTCTTCTCCCCGGAAGGCGTGCCAATGCGCGCTGTTTTGAAAACCACGTTCAGGGAATATCTCGAGGCGGAACTGCGAACGCTGAAGGAGAAAAAAAGTTCGCCGGACCTGACCCACGTGCGAACCGTAAAAGATGGCGATACGCTGCCTGCGATGGCCTATGACATTTACGGAGATCCCGGCTACTACCTCGAAGTGGCCAGGGTAAATGAAATTGTGGATTTCAGAAATCTTGAACCGGGAAGAGAAATTGTATTCCCTCCGATCGATAAAATGGAGTGACCTATGTTGAATGGAAATAGAAATATCATGCGGTCACCGGTCTACCTTTCAACTGAAATAAAAGTAAACGGAAACGCCGTGCCGCAGCGAATATCGCCCTACTCCATTGAAATCTGGAAAGAGGTGAACCGGATACCCCGTGCAACAATTATTATTCCCGACGGTGATCCATCCGGAGAGACCTTTTCGGTGAGTGAAAGTGACTGGTTTGTGCCGGGCGGAGAGATCGAAATTACAGTTGGTTACGGAGGCGATCGAAGCACGGCGTTTAGCGGGATCATCACAGCTCAGGCGATACGAGCGAAGAGCGGAGGACGAAATTATGTTACGGTTGAATGCAGTGACCCTTCAGTAAAAATGACGACCGTACCCAAAAGCCGATATTTTTATGATATGAAGGAGAGCGAGATGTTTCAGTCAGTCATAAGTGAGTATTCGGGATTGCAGGCTGATGTGGAGTCAACATCCTATACGCATTCCGAGATGCACCAATATCAGTCAACTGACTGGGATTTTGTGCTCACGAGGGCGGATGTAAATGGACTTATTTGCCTTGTAAACGGCGGAACAATTCAGCTAAAAAAACCTGACCTCAGCGGAGAAACGGTCCGTACTATAACGTTCGGGCGAGATTTGCTGGAGGTGGATGCGGAAATGGATGTAACAACACAACTGGCCGGTGTGAAAAGCGGTTCGTGGGATTACTCCAAAACCGAACGATCAGATATTGATGGAGTGTCAGCCGGGCCGGACACACCGGGAAATGTATCTGCAAATGACCTGGCCTCAGTTTTTCAGGATCACATAAAAGAACTGAACAGCGGGGGAAAACTCCCGCCTGAAATTCAGCAGAATTGGACAGATGCCAAACTGCTGAAACATGAGCTTTCAAAAGTTCGGGGCAGGGTAAAAATAGATGGAGCCGGAGTAAATCCGGGCGAGTGGATTGAACTTCAAGGGCTGGGTGACCGGTTCAACGGCCGGGCGTTTGTGAGTGGAGTGAAGCACTCGGTGAGCGATGGCGCCTGGAGCAGTGACCTGCAGTTTGGGTTATCACCAGAATGGTTTAGTGAGCAGTTTGATATCTCCCCGAAACCGGCATCCGGCATGTTTTCCGCGGTGAGCGGACTCCAGATGGGGATTGTTACCCAGCTTGATGGCGATCCGCAGGGAGATGAACGAATTCTCGTGCGGATTTCGATGGCGAACGCGCAGGAACGGGGCGTCTGGGCACGCATCGCCACAATTGGCGCAGGAGAAGAGCGCGGACTGGTTTTTCGTCCTGAGATCGGGGACGAAGTGATTCTGGGATATATCGGGGATGATCCCGGTCAGCCTGTGATTCTCGGCTCGGTACACAGCGCGGCCCATCCGTCGCCGGTTCCTGCAGATGACGGCAACGATATGAAAGGGTGGAAAACGCGTGGCGGTGCAGAATGGATGGTTGATGATAGCAGTCCGTCGGTAACGGTCAGGCTTCCATCCGGCCGAACTGTACACATGGATGATGACAGCGGTGAAACGGTGATCGAAGATGGGGACGGAAATACCATCAAACTGAGTTCATCCGGGATCAGCATCGAAACTTCGGGTGATCTATCACTGAAGGCGGGCGGAGATCTGAAAATAGAAGGAATGAATGTGGAAGCGAGTGCGAACGCGAATTTTAAAGGGTCGGGAAGCGGCGGTGCAGAACTTTCATCGAGCGGAGTGACCGAAGTGAAAGGATCGCTCGTCAAGATCAATTAAAAAGTCAGTGACTACAAAATGAGTGCAGCAGCCAGAATTACAGATATGCATGTATGCCCGATGGTAACGGGAACCGTTCCTCATGTTGGAGGCCCGATTCTGCCGCCGGGTGCGCCCACGGTTATGATCGGTGGACTTCCGGCGGCCAGAGTGGGTGATATGGCTACCTGCACCGGCCCGCCCGACTCTATTGTGATGGGGTCGGGAACCGTGATGATCGAGGGAATGCCCGCTGCAAGAATGGGGGATTCCACCGCACACGGAGGCACCATTGTAGCCGGTGAATTCACAGTACTGATCGGAGGATAATCAATCATGGCAGATTCAAACGATTTTATCGGCAGGGGATGGAGTTTTCCGCCCGAATTCAGCCGAAAAGAACGTGGAGCAAAAATGAGTACCGGCCGGCAGGATATTGAGGAGAGCATCGGGATTCTTCTGGGCACCATCCGCGGCGAAAGAGTAATGCTGCCGGGTTACGGAAGTAATCTGGATGAGATGGTTTTTGAATCGTTTGATCAATCTGTAAAAACGTATATGGTGAATCTGGTCGAGACCGCAATTCTTTACCACGAGCCGCGAATCGACCCCATACGGATCGAACTGGACGAGAGTGAAATCCACGAAGGTAAAATTTTGATTGAGATCGAATATGTCATCAGAACAACCAACTCAAGATTCAATATGGTCTATCCATTTTACATTGAAGAAGGAACAGAAATTTAGAGCAGATGAGTAAGAGCTGCACAAATATCAACCCACTCAGCCGGGAAGGGACGTCGCAAAACGGGCGGGATCACGATATTCTGGACCCGGAGAACATTCGTCTGCACGATCTTCGGGCGGAAGATTGGCTGCAGTTTGCGGAGCGGTTTGCGGAGCTGGTTCACTTTCATCCGGCAGATGATTCCGGGGAAGCCTCGGGCGACTGGCTTGAACTTTTTGAGGGGAGCAGTGAGCTCACCATTCCCGAAGAAGGTGAAAATGGAGACGGTGAAACTGAACCGCACCTGGCGCTGTTTGCGGCCTTTCTGAAACTACTGGAGTATCCGCAGAAAAGTCTGAATGATATACCGCGTCGCCACCTCGATTATTATTACCGGGAGATTCTGCAGATAAAAGAGAAACCGGCCGTGCCCGATCGGGTGCACCTTCTGTTTGAGCTCGCAAAAAATGTACCGAGTGAATGGATTGAAGAGGGAGCCCGGCTAAGTGCCGGCAATGATCCCGATGGAAATCGGCTTGAGTACAGGATCACATCACCCCTTGCAGCCAATCAGGCAAGGGTAGATTCACTTCGGGCTGTCTTTACCGATTCAAATCAAATTCTACGATCTGCTATAAATGCGAGAAACCCGGCGGGAGAAGAAGATGATCCGGATGAGGATTCAGCCTGGCGAGCGTTTGGGAATGAAAACTGGCCGGAAGCACCACTCGGTTTTTTTGTGGCATCCGATCTGCTGAAACTTTCGGAGGGAGTGCGAAAAGTAGTGCTGAAAATTTCGCTATCTGATGGTTTAGAAAAAACGATAACAGAAACGAATGTTAAGGTCTGGTTCTCAGGCGAAGAGGAGTGGATTGAGTGTGAAGATGTAAACGTAACGGCAGTAACCGGGAGCAGCACATTTCAATTGGTGGCAACCCTTCACGCCGATCAGGACCCGGTGGTAGGGTACGGTGAAGAGGCGCATGAAGCCGGGTTAAAGAGCTCGCGTCCGGTGATGAAAATTTCATTTCTAAACTCATCCGACTATGCAGTTCTCAGCCTTGCGAGAGTAGAAAAAACGGAGCTTTCGGTGGACGTAAGTGAAATGCAGACACTTCGCCTCCAAAATGAATTGGGGAATCTCGATCCCTCGAAGCCGTTCATGCCGTTCGGTTCTGCGCCAAAAATCGGGTCGAACCTTAAAATCACCTGTGACGAAATGGCCGGTAAACCGGTATCGGAGTTTGGTGTGGATATGAAATGGCTGAACCTCCCGGTGAATTTTTCAGATCACTACTCTCATTATGTGACAGAGATTAACAAATTCAGAGTTCAATATATCGGTGTGATGATCCCCACATACAATATTGTATCCATCGTTGGAGAATCGCATGATAAAGCTCCGGTTTATAAGAAACAGGTTGTAAACCTATCATTGGAGAAAAAGGAGCCGGAAAAGCAGCCGGGAAAACGGAATCAATTTGATGAGAAATTAGCGGAGGTTAAAGCTT
>CAZKIZ010000120.1:0-4494 GCA_964552935.1 uncultured Rhodohalobacter sp.
ACGGCAGCGAGAAACAGGGGCGTCATTTCTGAATTTTTCAACTCTCTGTTCGTGATTGTTGTCTCTTCATCATCGAGATTAATGCGAACACTATCGTGCGTGGAAAAAGCGATCACATAATCGCCGCTGCCGTTGGATGCAAAACCGCCAACTCTCGAAATCCCCAAAAAAGCACGCTTGGCAAGACGCTCCAGATTTCTTGAGGTAACCGGCGCGTCGGTTGCTACAACGATCATGATGGATCCGTCCACATCATAGTCGTATTGTTCTGCTGTAAGGCCTGTTTGATCTGCGAGGTTTGATGACCCGGAATTGTCGCGACTCTGCGCCATGTAGTGATTTCCCAGCTCTTCACCAACAGGAGCGCCGTTTACCGTAAGGATTCCTCCGAAATTCGACTGAACCAATACTCCAACCGTGTACCCGCCTCTATCTCCAGGGAGCTGGCGTGATGCGGTCCCGATTCCTGCTTTGAAGCCGAGAGCTCTTGTGCCCGTACCGGCGCCAACATTTCCTTCTGCCACCGGTCCGGTTTCTGCCGATTCAATAGCACTGTACACATCATCAATCTCAATTACACGTGCTCGAATATCATTCAAAAAGCCGTCATTCGTTTCACCGACCACAGGGTTTACGGACCGCACATTTTCGTTGCCCGGCTGGTTCAATACATAATCAGCTACTCCGTTTGCAACCGTATGAATGCTCAGTGTGTTTGTGAGTCCTATGGGTGTTTCCAGTTCTCCCAGCTCCTGAACCTGGGTAAAGCCGAGCGCTTTGCCAAACCCGTTTCCTACATAAACCGCCGCGGGAACACGGTCTCTGAACAGGTTGCCGCCGTGAGGTAGAATGGCGGTTACTCCGGTTCGGATATCGTCACCTTCAATCCTGGTAAGATGGCCCACTTTCACGCCCTGCACATCAGTAATTGCATTCAACGGACCAGGGTCCAGAATTCCCGGATTGATGCCAAGATCGCGGACTCGTTCTCTATCCTGTGCGTTGGTTGCTTCAAATGAGAGTGTGAGAATCATGACGAATAGTAAAATTAGCTTCATAGTATCGTGGTCGGTTAATTGGTTATTGGATTCCCGTGTCTTCTTAGGGGTGTGATTTTGATAAACAATTGATTTTCAATAAGATAAGAAATGCTAAACTTGCCCTTATATCTGTTCAAAATCACCTTTTAGATTAAATAATTTCCACAAAAGTATTTAAAATTTAATCTGCACCCTGCACCCTGTATATCATCTTTAACCAATTATCTCCAATCAGGGCTCGCGAAGCGGGAGCTTCGCGCTACATTTTTACTTAATTTTATCAAGCAGCCTTCCCAAAAACTTCCCGCCATATACCCGGTCGATATGTCCCATATCGGCAATAACAACCAGCTCTTTGCGGCTCCTTGAAAAGGCGACGTTCAGGAGACGGGGAACGCTCAACCCGTTTTTATCTTCATCCAGCGGGCGCACGGAGTAGTGGCGCAGGGAGCCGCGCTGTTTTTCACCGCTCATCACCGTATCAAAAATAATGTAGTCCTTTTCTCGCCCCTGGAATGTGTGAATGGTGCCGACCTCCACGTTTCGAATCCCTGCATCATACAGCCGGTTACGAAGATCATATACTGCACTTCTGAATGGCACAATGATACCAATCTGATCCATCTGCACACCGCGTCCGGCCAGCTTCTGAACAAGGCGCTCCACAACTTCCTGGTGGACCAGGTTAATCGGTTTAAATCCGCGTTCTCCCGATTTCTGCTCAAGGTAGGGATTGTATTTTGATGTATCTACAAGGTGAAAAGCGCGGCCATTCTGGTCGAGTTCCAGCTTAGCGCTGTATTTACCGGTTTTGAGCCGGCCTTCGTAAAATACCGTACTGATCACATCGGCCAGGGATTGCTCAAGGCGGTATTGCGTATCAAAAAAGGCGGTCATGCCGGGATTCTCATCATGCCAGCTGAAAAGTTCCCCGGTAGTATCGGCGCCTGAAACCGTGGTGAAGATGTCTTTTTCAAGAAATTCGCGCGATTTCTTCTCATTGGTCAGCGCGATCGGCGGGAGCTGCATCGGATCGCCTACGATAACCATATGCCACTTGCAGTGCGAAGCGAGCACCATCAGGTAGGGCAGTGAGGCCATGGATCCTTCATCAACAACCACGGCGTCGAAGTCGAGATCGAAAAACAGGTCCGACGTACAGACTTTAGCGAGCGTGGTAGCCACAAGCTGACGCTTTCTCAGTTCAGACCGCTCGTTAATTTTCGACTGCTCCTCAATTTTTTCTTCAAGTTTTTCGCGTCCGCCCATATCCTCGATTTTGTTATCGATGAGTTTGAGCTCAAGCTCCAGTTTGTTGGACGGCTTCTTACCGGCCTGGAGCCTCTCTTTTGTGGCACGCAATGTTTTTTCCCGGCGACTCAGCAGATCAACCCACTCACCGGCAGACTCTTTTTTCTCTTTTACTTTTATCTCCATCTGGTGGTCGAACACGTACTCCTCAAGTCCCGATTCCTGCAGGGCGATTTCCCCAAAACGGGTGACCTGTTCCGGTTTGATTTTTGTCTTAACATCCCGGAGCGCATTCAGGGTGCTGAGCAGGCCTACATCAACCGCACGATTTGTGTTGGAGGCGAACAGGACAGACTTGCCGGCTTTCAGGTAGTTGGCGATAATATAGCCGAGCGTAGCTGTCTTTCCGGTTCCGGGAGGCCCCCAAATAAACAGCGTGCGATTGGCCAGCGCTTTTCGGATGGCATCTTTCTGGGCTTTGTTGCGATGGCCGTCTTCTTCAATTTCCACGTCATCAGCGGTACCTTTACTTTCTGGATTAAACAGGCGCTCGAGCCGGTTCAGGATACCTTCATCGGCATCGGAGATGCGTTCAATTTCAAAAAGGTTTTTTTTCAGGATAAAATCGTTCTCCCACTCAACATGGCACTCTGCAATGGAGCTGCCCGCATCCTTTGGAAACCTCAGGATCAGCTCGCTGTTTTCGTAAGAGATGGGGTGAACCGTATACTCCTTATCATCAACTTTAGCGCGAATCTCTTCCGCAAAGCGGATGGAGGGCTGATGAGATTCAAACGTATAATCGACCTCCTTATCGGCCGGCTGAATCTTGCTCTTGGTTCCGTTAAAAAGCAGGTCGCTGGACGGTTTCTCCTGAACGGCTTTTATTTCAGATTCTAAAGCATCGAAAGCTTGGTCTAACAGGTCTTGAATATCTTTCATAATTGGTGATAGCGCATGGCGGGCAGTAAAAAAACGATCTGCCGTTTGGAAGTAGATCAGAACAAATTAAGAGTTTGCAAAGGCAGTGTCGACTTTTTCTGAATCAATATTTCAGAGAATGACTGTTAATTCAATTTTATTGCGCTTTTAAGAAAACATCAGAACCATCAAGTTGCTGAAACCACTAAAAACATCACAGGATGAAAGATCTCTATAGTTTTCAATCAAGTATTACATCTGCGTTTATCGCAGCAATCCTTATATTTTTTATGCTACCTCTGAACGCGTTTGGTCAGGTGTACTACTCTGCGGATGAAGAGATCCGCGTGATTGAATCGGGTGAAGTAGATTCGGACCTCCTGATTGAGGCAGATGCGTACGGGCTGGCCGTTGATGCGGATGGCGGATATATTTACTGGAGCGAATCAGGCGGAGCTGCATCACGCATCATGCGGGCTTTACTGGACGGTTCCGGGACGGAAGTTCTGAACGACGAAACATCAGCTCCGCGCGGCCTCGCACTCGATCTTACCAACAATAAAATCTACTGGGCAGATAACGTAAACGACGGGTTTATTTACCGGGCCGATCTGGATGGGTCAAACAGCGAAGTGATTGTTGATGGTGACGGCACGGATCTGACAGACGGCGTTCTTGATGTAGCGCTCGACCTGGAGAATGAGCAACTCTACTGGGTACGCACGGGCGCTATTATGCGTTCTGATCTGGATGGCTCAAACCCGGAGGTAGCTGTGGAGATTACGTCGTTTGTGCAGCCCACCGCTATACAAATCAACGAGCGGGACGGTTTTGTCTACTGGGTTGATACCAGCAGTGAAACGATCATGCGCGCCGATCTAACAAACGGCGTGGCCGAGACCTTCATCAACGCGGATGAACCGTATGGCCTTTCGGTTAGTGTAGAGTTTGATCAGATCTACTGGTTGTCTGATTTCTTTTTCCAGGGGACCGGGCAAATATCTGTAGCCGCGCTTGACGGTACAGGCGAGCAGGTTATTAAAGATACGCCGGCCACCCGGGGTGCCATTGCCGGTTTGGCTTGGGAGATGGCAACGTCCACAGAATCGTACTCTGAGCAGCCCGCTAAGGTTCAGCTGCATCAGAATTATCCCAACCCATTTAATCCCTCCACCGTTGTAGAATTTCATCTCCCCGAGGCTATGGAGATTACCGTAACCGTTTACAACTCGTTAGGCCAGCAGGTTCGGGTGCTCGCAGAAAACCAGCTCCGGCAGGCGGG
>CAZKIZ010000120.1:4594-9184 GCA_964552935.1 uncultured Rhodohalobacter sp.
ACTCGTTAGGCCAGCAGGTTCGGGTGCTCGCAGAAAACCAGCTCCGGCAGGCGGGCCGCCACTCACTAACCTTTGACGCATCAGCTCTTCCAAGCGGAATCTATCTTTACAAACTCAGCGCCGGAGAATACAACTTTACCCGCAAAATGACGCTGATGAAGTAATTGTAAATTGAAGCTCCTGCTTCGATTACTGCGAAACAGGCAACTGGGTAATTGTTGGCTATATCCTTGATAAAGATCGATGACCCACGTAAATCGAAGCTCCCGCTTCGATTATCTTGATACAGGCGATTCATTTTTTATGAAGAAATCATTGATATGAATCGATAACCTACATAAAAAATTCACTTAAAAGTAGATACCAAACTTGTCGAAGCAGGAGCTTCGACTTACAATTACTGTCGAACGAATCCGGGGCACTCCCGGGAGACCTACATTTACTGGTCCCAGAGCTCGGCGCGGATCATGTCTGCGCTTTTATCAGATAGTATATACTGCAGTTTGATTCGTTTCTTCTCGGGAACTTTCTGCTCCACAAGTCGGGCGCATGCGGGCGTGTAGACAACAAGGTCGGTATTGCGGACAAACAGCGGCAGCGATTTGCCGTAGGTTGCACCGGCTACAAATGAACCTGTGAAGTTGATGGAGGTTTTGAGCTGGCTGATGATTTTCTGGATAGAATCCTCTTCTGCAGTCACCAGCCCGATAGCATCAAGGGCGGCGCGTGCCACAATAGAGATCAGGATATCGGCATCGTAATGGTATACTACCGGCATAATTCGTGTTGAATCACCGGCTCCGTGAAATTCGCTTACAAGCTGTATGGGAATAAAGAGAGCGTCGTAGGTGAGCGCTTTATCGTAATCAGCCAGGCTCAGCGTATCGCTTTTTACGCCAACCTGTTCGCGGATAGATGATGAGAGAATAGTGGCGAGCTCGCGCGTTTCACCGATTGTTGCACAGCTCTGAATGCGGTCGGGCCACTCCATATAGCTGACCTGTTCGGCAAAGAGCGTCTCAATCTCGGACTCATCCAGGCCGTAACCGATCAGTTCTTCCATTACATTTTTTAGTTTTTCGGCACCAATCTCAAGCCGTTCCGATTTGTCGAGAGAGGTGTTTTGCCGATTGATTACAAAACCGCGCCCCTGCTCGCCGGTGATCAATCCTTCGTCCTCAAGATGACCGTACGCTTTTCGAACGGTGTGGAAGCTGACCTCGAGCTGGCGGCCCAGTTCCCGTGTGGAGGGCAGCAGCTCACCAACCTGGAACTGCTTTGTGGCGATCATCAGGCGAATACGATCAGCAATATGTTTAGCTGAGTTTTTCATATTTTGAAAGGTAAGATTATTATAAACCGTTCGCTAAACAGGAGCTGTTGGCGTAACCATTTTAAAAACCCGATATAGTACATGACGACCAAACTCCGGATCATCTTTTTTTTGCAGGCCGTAATCGCTTTCGTAATAATTTTTCTTCTCAACTACTACGCCCTCAATTTATCAGCGGTATGGAGCGCTCTCGGCGGGCTTGCTTTTATTTTGATTGTCGGTATCTGGGCAAGTTTCCGGCTGAATAAGTATCGTGAAAAACTCAGGAAAGAAGCTGAAACGAAAGAGAGCTGACTAAAAATGGGGAGGCAAAAAAATTAAGCGATCTCATTTTTAAGAGCAAACCGGACAAGCCCGGCCGTATTTTTTGAGTCCGTTTTATTCAACAAGTTGGTCCGGTGTGTATCCACCGTACGCTTGCTGATATATAATGTATCCGCGATTTCCTGATTGGTGTATTCGTTGACAATTAATCTTAAAATCTCAATTTCACGGTCAGTCAGGCAGGTGGAATCTTTCAGTTTTTGAGAGATGATTTCCCCGGAAGGGTTCTTCAGCACTTTTGATGCAATTTCACTGCTAAAGAAAGATTTTCCCTCACTTACATTTTCGATCGCCTTAAAAAGGTCAGCTTTGTCAGCATTCTTTAGCACATAGCTTGATGCTCCCGCCTTTAAAATATTACGAATCGTTGCATGGTCATCACGCATGCTAAGCACGATAATTTCGATATCAGGGAAGTGGTATTTGATTTTTCGAGTGGCTTCTATACCGTCCATATCCGGCATGCTAATGTCCAGAATAACTATATCTATATCACTGTGTTTATTGCATTTGATTAAAGCATCCTGACCATTTTCAGCCTCAATAACCTTATTGGCAAGATTGCTATTCAACAATAGAGTTGCGACTCCATGTCTCAAAATCTCATAATCGTCAACAATCAAAAAATTAAATTTATTCATACCGAAGAGATAGCTACAGATGGACTATTAAACTAAATCAGCTTTTCCTCCATCTTTCAAAAAAGAGGATTTATAAAAAGGAATCGAAAGTTATCTCTCGAACTTGTTTTATATACAATACACCACGTACTGCTTCAGAAGAAAAGGGATTCAGTTAGCTTGATACTGACAGCTCTGTTTCAGATTAATTTGATAATTAATAGATACAAATCCAAACTATAAAACTCTACTATTTCATTGTCTTGCAATAGTTTATAAATCGTTCAGGTGTGGGTGTTACCGCCGTTTAAGAACAACAGAAGTGCTTATTGATGCAGAAAGATGCAGGCATTACAAATCAGACAACGGGTATTACTGGGGGTTATCAGCACAAACAGCCTACAGATTTGCGGGTATAGCGCGCTTCTTCTTTCATAGAGTGACCTGATTTTCAAACGTTTAGTCAGGGCTCTGCTTTCAGGAAATTCTGAGCAGCTGATTATACGACTTTGAACGTATTGACTATTTATTAGAAAATTTTAACGTTGTAAGTAATAGAAATCAGGTATCAGGTAACCACAAAAGCGTAAAAGTTATGAGTAATCGAGCGAGTAATAATCCATTGCGGGAATTGCTTGTAGAAACAACTGAAGTGGATAAATACAAGCTGGTTAAAATCCTTAAGAATTTTGTCAGGATAAATTCCAGCGACGGAAGGATACTGCTTCAGGACAAATTCTACGATTTAAATATCAGAAACAAAGTCTTTGCGTATATGTTAGGACGAAAAGTCTCTGTAATGTTAAGCTATTCATGTCCAGAAATTGTTTGCAAGGAAGAGATAAAAAAAGAAACAGGTGTAATGTTAGGTACACTCACACCCATCCTGGTTGATTTAAGAGGCGAGGATTTGATATCCAGGTCTAAGTTAGACGGATACTATATCTCCGATGCACAAGCTACATATGCTTTGCAAGAACTCGAAAGGGCTTCAGAGAAAAGAAATTTTGATCCCAGGTACTATCTCTAAAAAATAATGCCTCTCTACACCCCACAGAATCACTGCGTGTCTGTGGGGTAAAGAGATGCTTTAACAAGTTTGAATAGCCTAAAACTCCAGGCCGCGCATAAACTCTGCGTTATCCCGAATCGCGTCCATCGGTGTAGTGGCGGTGTAGGCTTCCTGCTCTACGATAAAATCTTCCATTCCGTACTCGGCCGAAAGGGGAAGCAGAGACTGGAAATCAATCTCGCCTGTTCCGAGAACTGTCGATTCAGGATTTTCGCCGTTTGCAAGATCTTTCACGTGGCAGGAAGTAAATCGTCCCGGATACTTCTGCATCCATTCGGCGGGATCGTGTCCCGCAAGAACGACCCAATAAATATCCATTTGATATTCCACGAGATCAGGATCGGTATTTTCCATCAGTACATCCTGCGGTAGTTCTCCTTCCTGCTCTTCAAACGTGTAGGCATGGTTGTGATACGCAAACCGAATGCCGGCGCTGTTGGCCATTTCGCCCATCTGGTTAAACTGATCGGCAATCTCCCTGTAATCGTCCAGCGTGTCCTGCGGCCCAATCCATGGAGAAACAATATACTTAAGACCTATCTCAGCCGCCTCATTTGCCTTACGTTCAAAATCCTCAAACACGTTGGCATGGCTTGAGATGGCCGTCATTTCCAATTCGTCCATCAACTGCTTAAAACCGGTATTCCCCATGTCCCACCACATTCCCATCGGGCCTTCGTAGCTTTCGATCTGCTTATATCCAAATGAAGCCACCTGTCGCAGAATTGTTTCAGGATCGTCTGCTATCACATCCCGTAAGGTATAAAGCTGCAGTCCAAACGGGGTTTCGTCTGTTCGTTCAGAGGAGCAGGAACTCAAAAAGGGGAGTGTGCCAGCGGCTGCACCGGCAGTGAGCAGGCCGGACATTTTCAGAAACGTTTTTCGATCGTAGGTCATAATAGAAGGTATGTTGGGTTGAAGATTTTATCAAAAATGCGTGACATGCACCATTATTCAAAACATTTGATCAGGTGGTACAATACAGAAGTTCTTGATTTTGTTCAATATTGGTTTAAAATAGACTCGCAATGTCACTGCCTGTTTTAATTATGCTCTTTATATCTAGACGAAGCAACGATCCATAATCCATCTATTTTACCTGTATTGCTTCAAACTCCACTCTATTTAATTCGTATTTTATATTTCAATCGACAGACGAAAAAGCCGCCTATCACAATGAAACATTTATTACTGTTATCAGCTATTCTGATCCTCCTGTCCGCTCCCGTCAATCTCTTTGG
>CAZKIZ010000121.1:0-9179 GCA_964552935.1 uncultured Rhodohalobacter sp.
AGCGACAGCGCCCTCATTATCAACGCTTTTAAACAGAGATGGATTGAAAACTGGCAAAAGCGCGGTTGGAAAAAGGCGGATAAGAAGCCGGTTGAGAACCGTGATTTATGGGAGGAGATGCTGAAGGTGATGTCCCCCCATAAAGTCGACTGGATTAAAGTGAAGGGCCACTCCACAAATGAACTGAACAATCGTGTAGACCGGATAGCTGTAGCCGCTTCAAAACAGTTTATCTAAAATACCTTTTGCGAAAAATTCACCACTCCGAACTCAAAACTCAAGATTATGAGATCACTAAAACTTGGATTTATAGGTTCCGGATTCATTGCCAGGTTTCTTGCCAAAGCGATGGTCCAGGTGCGCCACTGCGAGATGTCAGCTATTTACGAACGATCTGACTCTGAACAGCTCAGAAGCTATGCTCAAGAGAACGGGCTTGGTGATCCGCTGATTACCGAGTCTATAAAAGAGGTGGTTGACGCAAGCGACGCTGTTCTGATTCTGACCCCCAACTTCGCCAGGCTGCCGGTGATGGAAAAAATTGCGGGGGCTGTTGAGTCAGGCTCTGAACTGACCGGTGTGATTTGCGAAAAGCCGCTGGGACGCAACGTGGAGGAGTCGCAGAAAATGGTGGATCTTGCAAAATCGGCCGGACTCAAAACCGCCTATTTTGAAA
Organism: uncultured Rhodohalobacter sp.; assembly: GCA_964552935.1. GTDB lineage: Bacteria > Bacteroidota > Rhodothermia > Balneolales > Balneolaceae > SW132. The sequence goes on from CAZKIZ010000121.1 coordinate 677, forward strand.
ACATGCTTTTTATGAACGCCATCAACAACGGGCTGGAGCAGCTTCACCCGCAGATGGAAACGATGGGCGGGCTGATGATTGCACGGAGCACCGAAGAGCATGCCGGTCCGCACAGCTCCTGGTTCTGGGATCCAACACAGCAGGGCGGCGGGGCGATGTCCGACATGGGATGCCACAGCGTAGCCGTCTGCCGGCACATGCTAACTCCGCCCGGTAAAGAGCCGTCGTTTCTCAAGCCGGTGTCGATGCAGTGCGATATGAGCCTGCTGAAATGGGGGCAGCCAAAACAGAGAAAGCAGCTTTTGGACACGTATGGTGTGGACTACTCGAAAACACCGGCCGAAGATTTTGCCACGGGAATTGTGGCATTTCAAAATCCGGAAACCGGACAGATTGTAAAGGGCCAGTTTACAGACTCCTGGATGTTCGATAAGCAGGGCCTGCGTCTCTCTATGGATGGACTCGGGCCGGGTTATGCCATGGAGGTGAATACGCTGATCTCGCCATCTGAAATTTTCATCGGCGATGAAGCGGCAGAGGCTGTGGCTGACTCGGAAGCTGCGCTGGAAAAATCGACATCTACAAAAGGCCTGCTGGCCATTCAGCCCAACGAGGCGGACCTCTACGGTTATGTTGGCGAGATGAGGGATGCCGTAAATGCATTCTCAGAAGGGAAAGACGGAACGCTAACCTGGGATTACGGCCTAGAGATTTCACAGCTGGTACAGGCCGCCTACCTCTCTGCTGAAGAGAAACGAACCATCGATCTCACCGATTCCTCAGTCATTGAGAAGCTGAGCACCTACAGGTCGAAAATTTCGCAAGGGAAAGGGGCAGAAGTGTTGTAAGGAGTTTGCAGTGGGAAGTTTGCAGTTGGCAAAATTCCAATCGCCAAATTCCAAATAACAAATCACAAAAAACAAATTTCAAAGTATTCGCAACTAGTTATTTGGCAGCGAATAGTATTGAGGGTGTTTGTAATTTGTTATTTGGTGCTTTTCTGTAAACTGCCCACTGTAAATTGCAAAACCGCCCCTACTGTCCTACAAAAAACAAGGCGTTTGCAAACAGAAGTTTTCCGTTCTCCCAGAAACCGCGGAAGAGCGGGTTATCTACCATGTAGACCACCTGCCCCGAACCTACTGGCTGCACTCCGAAGGTGAGGCTGTTTTCAAGATTCTGTTTTGCATTCACTCCCGCAAATCCACTGATATGGGCATCTTCGCGAACAGTTCCCACGTTCCAGCCGCTATCAAGATAATCGTAGGCCGTGGCACTCACTTTCAGAGAGTAGTAGTCTGAATCATACCCGAAAGCAAGAGGATGAGTGTGATCGAGCGTGGTTTTGAAAATGGATCCCGGTGTTCTGTTCATAGTGGCAACACGGCTTCGGTCTTCATAAATTCTGAGCGCTGATTCCGGATCGGTTTCTGAATCCTGTGCTGACGTTTTTCTTTGCAGACGGAAAGCATCCGCTCCGGAAAGTGTTGCAACAGCCTGATCGATGGCGATCAGGTTTCCGCCGCTGCGTACCCACTCCGTCAATTTTCGTTCGCCACTGTCGGTAAGCATATCGGAATAAGATCCGGACGGCATCACAATCGTATCAAAGTCATTCAGGTCTGTCCGGTTAAAATCGTGGGTATGGAACAGCGATGCGGGATAGTTAAGCTGCTGATCAAAAAAGTGCCACACTTCACCCGCGTTGAGTGATGATGTGCCGTCACCCAGGAATACGGCGACCTTCGGTGCCTCAATAAACCTCACGTTAGCAGAACCGAAATCAGAGCCCGATTCCACAAATCCGGTGGACGCTCCGTGAATAGACCTTGCATTGTTTTCAGCAGCCTCTTTCACGATCCGGTCAAATTCACCGCCCATTCTCCGGTTGTTGTCCCGCGTGATCACCAGCGTGCCACGGTCAAACTCCCGGCCGTCAATCTGAAACGGTACGGTTGAGAAGCGGCTCTTTACGCCGTGGCGCGTAATTTCAGCCAGGAACCGGGCGTCATCCATCGTTTTCCACTCAGCTACCCAGGCGTAGGGCCGGTCACTGCCAGTCAGTTCAGGCTGCCTCAGATCGTCGGCGCTCAGTTCAGTCTGGGGATTGATACGCGATTCCGTTGCATAGCCATTCAGCCCAAAGCGGTAGTGGGATTCCCACGCTGTTATATCGTAGGTAAGGGAGTCGGAGAGGGCCGGATCGGGTTCAAACAATACGCGTACAAGCTGCGATTTTGGCTGATACGCACTGATGATGATATCGTCTTCTGATACGGAAAAGCGTTCACTCTCTTTGGTTTGATAGTTAAACCCGTTGGCTGACTGAGATGAACCGGCTCGTCCGTAACGGATCTGCTGAGTATCAAGATAGCTCAGGAGATTGTAGATCTTGTCGGGATGGTTATCTTCCTTCACAATAAAGGTTCTATACGTCCCGGCAGGATTCTCCATCCCCCGTGTGAAGTGATTCTGAAATTCAGAGACGACCCGTTCGGCATGTTGAGCGGTGATCTCAACAGTGGATATACCGGTGACGTGATGATGAGTCAGCCGGTCGCCAAGTGTAAGTGTATCACCCTCCTGTGTTATAACGGCCGCACCGGCAAGCCCGTGCCCCGCTTGTTCGTAGGTCATACCGATGGCGCCGTTGAAGGTAGGCCAGGTGTCGCCGAAACTGGGGTAAAACAGGTCGAACCGTTCGCGGGTAAAGTAGTGCCATCCTTCTTCATCAAAGTAACGAATATTGTTCATGCCGATGGTTGTCTGGAACTCGCGCTGCCAGTCTGTGATCGCCTCGTGGAACGGTTCTGCCGCCGGCGCAAAGTAGTACGGGGCGTTGTAGCTCTGCTCGTGAAAATCGACGTGAACATGCGGCATCCACTCCTGGTAAATTTCCGATCGCAGCTGCGACTCTACCTGTACCTGCCATGCCCAGTCGCGGTTCAGGTCAAAATAGTAGTGGTTCGGACGCCCGCCCGGCCACGGTTCACGATGCTCCCTTGTGTCCACTTTTGGATCGTACTCAGAGCCGGCCATCTGCCTGAACCAGTTTACATAGCGATCGCGCCCGTCGGGATTCAGCATCGGGTCGATCACCACAACCGATTCCGCCAGCCACTGTGCCGCCTGTTCATTCTCCGGATCAGCCAGCTCGTGAAGAGTTTTCATTGCTGCTTCACTGCTGGAGGTTTCATTTCCGTGAATGTTATAGCTGAGCCAAACAATCGCTTTTTTCTGATCCGTGGCTTCGCCTTCCAGTAATCCTGTCATCTTCAGGTTATTGGTCCTAATCTCCTCTATCCGATTGTGATTTGCAGGTGTGGTAACCAGCAGATAGACCAGCTCCCGGTGTTCGTTAGTTTCGCCATAGGTATGCACGGTAACTCGGTCAGACTGATCAGCTACGTGTTTAACGTATGCAATAACATTGTGATGAGGCGTGTAGCGATCGCCAAGCTCATAGCCAAGAAACTGATCGGGGGATTGCAGTTGAGCGCTTAGTGAGGTTGCCGAAAGCATCAGCAGAAGAAATGAGAGAGGAGCCAGGATCAAATGTTTCATTCGTTGGTGCGGTGATTAGTGAAATAAAAAGTGAGGCATAACTTACTTAAATCCTATCTTTGCTAAAAGCGGCTTTTTAAAAGGAAAGAGCGGCGTGAAGCAGCTCATTTTTTCTTTTATGAACTATTTCAGATTTTTCTGGCTGTCCGTTTCTGTCTCATTGATGAACTTGTTCATCTGAATTCATTAAAGTTAACTATCGTATGCTGAAGCGCCTGCTGCTTTTTTCGTTAATTCTGATATGCTATTCACAACTTCACGCGCAGGATAAAGTCCCATTCACCATTCTGCACACCAATGACGAGCACTCTAACCTGATTCCTCACCCGGTGGTTGATTACCATCCGGATCTCGAAAATCCGGCGATTGGCGGTTTTGCCCGTTTGGGCGGAATGGTGAGGCAGATTCGTGAAGAGAAAGAGGCTGCGGGTGAGCCGGTTCTGCTCTTCTCCGGCGGGGATTTCCTGGGTGGCCCGGCGTTTGGCTGGCTCTCAATGCACGGGCACGCGGCAGAGCTGAACCTGATGCAGAAAATGGGATATGACGCGATCGTAATAGGAAATCATGAATTTGATTTCGGTACGGAAGTGCTCGCATCCTACCTGCGCACTGCCGGATATCCCGAGGCTCACGAACAGACGGCCATCCTGGGAACCAACCACATCATCCCGGAGGATCATTCGCTTGCGGAAGCAGAGATTAAAACGAGCGTTCTCAAAACACTGGAAAATGGACTGACGGTGGGGATATTCGGGTTGATCGGGGAAGATGCCGTCAGTAAAACAGCATCACCCGATCCGGTTACGTTTCGCCACTACCTCGAAGCGGCAAAAGAGGCAGCAGACGATCTGAAAGAGCAGGGTGCCGACGTTATTATTTCAGTGAACCACTCCGGACAGATTGAGGATCGTCACCTGGCAGAAGAGGTGCCCGGGATTGACGTGATTGTGGGCGGGCATTTCCACACGCCGCTCTATGAACCGATCCTCGTTGGCAATACTGTGATAGTACAGGCCGGCGCTCACACGGAGTATCTCGGGCGGTTAGAGCTCGACTGGCTGCCGGATCAGCAGCGGGTGGAGATCAGAAACCGTGAAAACGATAACCCGTTTTTAATCCGGCTGGATGATTCAGCGCCCGTGGACCCGGAGATTGAGCGGGAGGTTGAACGGTATGAGCAGATCCTGAGCGATTGGGTTGCCGACATGAGCGGTGGTACCATCACCGATATTCGTCAGACGGTAGCCGCCTCCGGTTTTTCGCTGAACAGGGCTCATAAGCAGGAGTCAGCCATTGGCAATTTCATTACCGATGCCATGCGAATCGTGACCGGTGAAGCGATCGGAGAGCGTGTGGACGTGGCTGTCCAGGCAAATGGGGCGATTCGCGGAAGAATCTCCCCTGGAAGTATGCCCTGGTCGGAGGGGGAGATCTCTTTTTATGATTTGATGACAACAACCGGCCTGGGGGGCGGACCCGACGGCAATCCCGGCTACCCGGTCGTTTCGTTCTACCTTACCGGTGATGAGGTCCGGCGCGCGATGGAGGTGTCGGTGCTGCTCTCCGAAATACTGATGGATAACTACTACCTGCAGTTTTCAGGGGCCGGTATGGAGTACGATCCCGCCCGCGCCCTCTGGCTTACCGTTCCGGTGATTGATCAGCCGATTCCCAGTTCAAGATCCGTTCTTGAAGCAACTGTTTTCGAGGGCGAAGGGATACAGCACCGGGAGGGAATGCGTCCGCTCGAAAGAGGAGATGACCGCTTGTACCACGTGGTGACGGATTATTACATTGCCGGATTTTTACCCATGGTGGGAGATCTGCTGCCAAGCATGGAGATTGTCTTCAAAAACGAAGAAGGGGAGGAGATCGAGCTGGATGATGCCATCGTTATGCAAAACGGCAGGGAGCTGAAAGTGTGGCAAACGGTGGCGGAGTATGCCATGTCGTTTGAGGAGAACGGTGAGGGAGTTTCACAGATCCCGGAAACGTATCGTGAGACCGGCAGCCGGCTCGCGCAGGTGGAGGGAAGGTCGCTCTGGTTCTGGCCTAAGGTGGGATTGATTCTGCTTATAGGCGGTTTGATGGCGCTGCTGTTCCGGAAACGCAGGCTTCGAAAATAGTGAAGTTGATGAATTGTGGGATACGATTAGTAAAATTGTCGATTTTAAAAGACAATTATTTGAAATATATGTAGTTTACTATCGACAATATATTCAATTTATGTCGACTAAAGACTACATATATGGATTCCTTATTCACATTCCACAACAACATCATACAGAAGGCGAGCGCCGATTTTTACAGGTATCTCTTTGAAACTATTAACTGGGATCAGCGGATGCTGGCTATAAAAGGGCCGAGAGGGAGTGGCAAAACCACGTTGATGCTTCAGCAGATCAGGTACGGCCTGAAGCTACCCGCATCAAAAGCCCTCTATATTACGGCTGATCACCATTGGTTTTACACGAATACGCTGTACGAAACCGCAGAGCAATTTTATCTGAATGGCGGCAGATATCTGTTCATTGATGAAGTTCACAAATATCCACGCTGGTCAGGTGAACTGAAGAATGTATACGACGGTTTTCCGGAGCTTAAAATTGTGTTCTCCGCATCATCAGCACTTGATATTTTTCGGGGTGAAGCGGATTTGAGCAGAAGAGTTATTAGTTATGAGCTGCCGGGTATGTCGTTCAGGGAGTATTTGAAGCTGGTGGGCGCAGGTGATTTCAGAACTCTCTCACTACGGGAAATTGCGTCTGATCACGAGAATCTTACCCGGAACGTGACCGAAAAATTGCAGCCACTCCCGATTTTTCGGGAATATCTGCAAACCGGATACCTGCCGATTATTAAAGAGAGCAGGAAAGAGGAGATACCTATTATAATAAACCAGATTATTAACGCAGTTGTGGAGTCGGATCTGTCGGCTATCGAAGGATTCGACACCGGAACGGCCAGGAAAATTAAAAAACTGCTCGGTGTAGTCGCTGAGTCAGCGCCTTTCAAACCAAACATCTCATCACTTGCCCGAAAACTCGATTCAAGCCGTGATTCTGTTTATGCATGGCTTCAGTTTCTTGAACGTGCACGCCTTCTGAACTCCATCAGAAAAGAGAGCAAGGGAGTGTCTGCACTGCAAAAACCTGATAAAATTTACCTTGAAAACACAAATCTTGCCTATACATTGAAACCGGATCCGGATATTGGTTCGTTGAGAGAATCTTTCATAATGAATCAGCTGTTGAATGCGGGCCATGAAGTGACGATGCCGGAGACCGGTGATTTTTTTGTAGATGAATTTACAATTGAAGTGGGAGGAAAGAGTAAAAGTGCTGAGCAGATAAAAAAAAGTGATCAGCCGATCATCGCAGCAGACGGTATCGAAACAGGGTACGGGAACAAGATACCGCTGTGGCTGTTTGGGTTTTTGTATTGAAGAACATCATAAAGACCTCTAAGGTTTTTGAAACCTTGGAGGTCTGTTTAGCTGTAAAATTACATTTTGATTCATATGACAATTAGGTGTAACTTGTAACGTTACGCAATACACTTAAGCTATGATAAAGTCTTTTAACTGTAAAGAGACCGAAAAAATCTTTAATCGGGATTATTCAAAAAAATTCCCGGAATCGTTGCAACAAAGAGCATTGCGAAAACTTAGCCCGGATTATTCACAAATTTAACTGTGTTACAATTTAAAGTATTGATAACATTAATCTAATTTAAAATAGGTGGTAGCCCAATATAGAGCTCCCATGAATTGCTGCGAAATTTCTCCGTGAGCTGCGTTTAAGCGAAAACAGCTTACTCAGGGTACTACAGTACCCTTCCGTCGCTATTTTCACTTTGCCTTGCTCACCAAAAAATTTCTTGGTGAATATTCCGGGTTAGAATGCTTGATGCTGCTGAAACTGTGAACGATTTAAGAGTACCTCCGGGTAATCGTTTAGAGGCACTTGGAGGTGATCGAAAACGTCAACACAGTATTCGCATCAATTCAAAGTGGCGTATCTGTTTTGTCTGGAACGATCATGATGCTTACGCAGTGGAAATAGTTGATTATCATTAGAAGGCTTTGCAAAGCCTACCATTAAATATTTATAGGATTTTGTCATGCCAAATCAAAAATTAAGACCAATCCATCCCGGTGAAGTTCTTAATGAGGAATTCATCAAACCACTTAACATTAGCCAGCGAAAGTTTGCTGAACTTTTAGGAGTTACGCACACCCGTCTCAATCAAATTGTGCTGGAGAAAAGAGCAATCACAGCCGATTCAGCCCTGCGACTGTCAAAAGCACTCGGCACCACGCCGGGATATTGGATGAATCTGCAAACCCGGTTTGACCTTGACGTTGCAGAGGATCAACATGGTGATCAGATTGAAAAGGAAGTTCATCCTATTCAAATATAAGTTACCAATACAGTAGACCTCCAAGGTTTTTGAAACCTTGGAGGTCTGTTTAGCTTCAGACGTAATGATTGATTTTATGGTTAGCATCTAATATTCTAGTGTGCCATTACAAGCTCTATCCAAAATTATGATCAAAAGTATACGCATCGTTCTAACTTTTTTCCTGGCCGGTTTTCTACTCCAATGCAGCTCCGATGAGACTGAATCCATTATGGATGAGGTTGTTACTGTTAGCGTAAGTAATGTAGAGTTGTTCATTGAATTTGAGCAGGGAGGGCTGCTTGTTCCCGGGCAGATTGATATGCTGAACGGCAGCGACATCGCTATACTTGACTTTCAGAAAAACGAGGTGTTGGTTTTTAGCCCTGAAAGTGAGTCTCTTTTTAGTTTTGGTGGAGAGGGAAGAGGTCCCGGTGAAGCACTTTCGGCGAGATCAATGCAAATAATTGACAATGATCTTTTCGTCGCTGATCCGGAGCAGCTGAGGGTGAACCAGTTCACTAGTTCAGGAGAGTTT
>CAZKIZ010000122.1:0-9084 GCA_964552935.1 uncultured Rhodohalobacter sp.
GACAGGAGATGCCGGATCTAAGTCCGGCATGACACAATTGTTGACGAATTAACTTTATAAACGCCCTTATTGGACTGTTTATAGCTATTCCCGTAGAATTAAGAACCGAACTCAGGTTAAAAGGTCCACTTTGCTGGATTTTCCAGGAACTGTGAGAAGGGAAATTCTGAATTTTAGACAAGTATGCAGCTGCTATAAGGTAGTTCCTGACTCGCCCCGACTGCGTTTCTGCTAAGGTACCCAACGATTCCGGCTCCGGAAAGTATAAAGGATCATATTTTACGGAGCCAAGACTAAACTTTAACTTCGTATCTGATAAGACGGTAGAAGTATCGTTGCATCTGCAGAGGGTTCTCCCAAATTGAGTTTGAACACCTATTTGATGTTGTTTTGAGTGATGTTTTGCTCCGTTTTATTGAGAAGATCCGGCACTAGTTTTTCCGAAAATCCTGAGACAAAGCACCAGACTATTAAAAGGGCAGCATTTCTTTCGCCGCTGAATAAGTTGGTATTCTCTGTACTTAAATCCGGGAAAAATACTCCGGTCAGAATGCCCGACTCAAAAGCGTAAAAAAGAAGCAGGCCGCTTACCATTCCAATTAGTGCTCTCGATAATAGATAATCAAAGCGGTGGATCACTTTTAAATCAGAGATCGAGCTAATTTCGATACGATTTTTTAAACTGATTAGCATACTGAAGGAAGTACCCATCCAGCCGGCTGCCATGGCAGTCACGATAAAATCACCTCTGTCACCGGATGTAATCGATAGTAAATCAGCTATGAATGTTACCTGATCAATCATGAAAAACATAAAGATTGAAACGATAAAAAGAATGCTGGTTCTGATACGTGTCTTCGTTGTATAATCTTTTCCAAGTTCTTCAACATCATACGCCCAGTGCAGATCTTTGTATAATCTGCTGAGCAGACTCTGTTTCTGCTCTTCATCCAGTTCACCGAATTCAGAATCATAAAACCTCCATGAATCTTCGCGAAGCCTTCTCTTCGCATGCAAAAGATTCACTTTGATTTCTAAATCCAGCTCGGGTGGGGTATAAATAGGAACCAGAAACTGCTCAATATGATTGGCATTGTCCCAGCTTTTCGGGAGTTCAAAAAGTTTATCGATCTTTTCAACTAAAGGTGCAAACTGTTTAATCCTTTCCTCTTCAAGTCTGATTTTTTCATACGTCGTATGCAAATCAACGTATCGCTGTTCAAGAAGCTGTGATTCCGCCTTGCCATTTTGACTAAACGGCAGAATTTTTGATAAAAGCCGGTTTTTCATTTTACTCCGAATATCACGAAATCCGTTGTTTATTTAATTTACGCTGGTAATACTCTCTTCGAGGAGCATAAAGCTAAAATGGATATGTATATATCGATTTGGCGTCTTTCACCAGCTGGTTTGATAAACTTTGAAACCAAAACCATCGCTCCGGGACTGCCTACCGGAAAATAAGATTAACAGTGTGCAGACAGAGCCTGAGGCTTAATAGTTATGAAATGAGATAGCCATTTTGAAAGAACGAAGAGCATGCCTGCAATTACATCCTGTCAATGATGATTCTCGGGGGCGATTCTCCTTTTGCAAACACTCCTGCACCGCGAACAAAAACAGCATAGATATACTCGCCGACTTTGGCACCGGGTGCTAACGGACGCATTAGTGAGTCTCCGTCCGCAATCTCAAAAGAACTTCCACCAAAGAGACTCTCGTCAAACTGAAATGAGATATCGGACCCTTCAGCAGTCCAGCTGACCCTGTCATTTTTCTTCGCGACAATAGTGCTTTTCGTCTCGTCGTTTTTGTAAACTACCCGCCACTCTTCGTCTACCATTTTCACAACCATTTCATGGAGAACGGATCGATTATCAGTAGGCGGTGCCTGTGCATATAGCACGTTGGAAATAAAAAACAGCACGAGTGCTGCTGCAATTGTAATTATCGATTTTATCTTCATAAAATCCTCCTCATTAGACTTGGTTTTAGTTGATGTGTATACATACATTCTGCCTCTTCAGCGAGGCTCCGTTTTTAAAATCTCCTGAAAACGCGGATCTCTTATCAACTCCTGAAGTTCAGGTTGATTTACAATGTCAGATCTCGAATAGCCGGCATCCATTGCGCTTTTGATCCAGTTCAGGGCTTTCGATCTATCACCCAGCTGTTCATAAACGCTGCCTGCCAGGTACATGATCGTTGCACTTTCAGGGGCATATTCAAGTGCCTGTTGCACATGTGTTATTGCCTGTTTTTCGTTTCCGAGCCGGGCTTCGTATCCGGCCATGTTTATAATGATATCCGGGTTGTTTGGGTTGATTTCATTCTGCTCTTTTGCCAACTCAAGCGCACGTTCATACACGGAAAACGATTGATTTCGTTTACCCGGAGACCAATAGTAGGCACTTGCGAGGTTCCCCCACAAAACATAATTACCATCGTTTATTTCAATAGCCGTGGTATACATGTCAGCCGACTCCGGATACTTCCCTTCTATAAAATAAAGTGTGCCAAGGTTAGAAGCGGCGCTATAGGTTTTTTCGAGATCAAGGGATTTTTCATACATGACCCGAGCTTCTTCAAGCTGTTCAGTAAAATAGTACATGCTGCCAAGGTTCATATAGCCACGGTAATTATTGGGGGTTACCTCTATCACGCGCCTGAACTGCTCCTTCGCTTTATCGTAGTTGCTGTTTCGATAATAAAAAGCCCCCAAATAATTGTATCCGGCCCAATAGTCCGGTTTCAGGCGAATAGCACGCTTGTACGTTGATTCGGCCTGCTCATAGTTTCCTGTATATTCATAGGCTTCGGCAAGCCCAAGAAGAGCATCGGCGCTGGTGGGGTCGGTCGACAGGGCGTCATTAAAATATTGTATTGCCTCGTCGTAGTTCCCTGTTCCTGAACTGATCATTCCCCTTGTAATATTCACCTGCAAGAGTTTATTATTCAGGTCATAGGCAATTTTACTCACCTCAACGGCCCTGTTAATCCAGGTCCGCTCTTTGGTATTTTCATACTTACTCCAGTATGCCTGTCCAAGGCCGGCGTGTGCAAGCGCAAAATCGTTATCAATCGCCACAGCTTCATTGAAGGCATTGATGGCGTTGTCTATATTTTCTGATCTTTGCTCATATTTTTGAAGATAGCCGAGACCCTGAACATAGAGTTCAAATGCAGCAGAGACTGTGGTCTTGCCTTGGTTTATCACCCCGATGGTTTCCTGGTTCAGCTCGAGGTTAAGCATAGCCAAAAGGTTTTCTACAGACTTGTTATGCAGTTCTAAAACCTCGGAAGCATCAACATCAACAACCGCCGAATTTATCTGTCGAAGATTTTTTGAATCGATTAGCGTAATTGTCAGCCGAAGCCGATCACTAATAGGCTGCAGACTTCCGGCAATTGCATAGTTCACACCAAACATCCGGTTGGCTTCTCCGGCGCTCGTGATGTTATGGCTTCGCAACTCTCCAGGCGGCACCACCCAGAGATCGGTCTGGAACTGTTCCAGACGGGAGAGCTGGCTTGTAATTGTTTCCACAAGACCATCGGCAAATACCTGGCGTCCGGGATCAGCCCCAATGTTAGAAAAAGGGAGAACTGCCACATGAATTAACTCTGTGCCGGGTGTACCGGAACCGGATTGCAACAGGTCAGACCTATTGAACAGCATAAATACAGTTAAAAACAGAATTGCAAGAACGCCTGATCCGAATAGTACTTTCCTTGTTCGAAGAGCAGGTTTTCCGGAACTGGGCTTCTTCGGTTCATTAGATGATAACTTAACATTCACTGTTGAATAACCTGCAATCTCAAGCAGCTCTTCAAGCAGTTCAGTCGCTGATGGGTAGCGGCTTTCCTCATCTTTTGATAGGCATCGTTCAATTAGCTCTATAAATTGTCCTGGCAGCTGAGGGTCACTATTTGATATGGGATGCGGGTCAGTATTCATAACCGAATACATGATGGAGTGCTCGTAATCTCCGCCAAAGGGCAGGCGCCCGGTAACCATCTGATACAGTACAACTCCAAAAGACCAAACATCTGATTGCTTATCAACCCCGGTGCCTTTAATCTGCTCAGGCGACATATAGGAGATTGTGCCCAGCGTGGCACCTACCCGGGTTATGTCTTCTACCCCGGCAGGTTTAGCCAGTCCAAAATCCAGAATTTTCACCTGGCCGGTGTCCGTAATCATGATGTTTGCCGGCTTGATATCGCGGTGAATCACTCCTTTCTGATGGGCCGCATCCAGCCCCCTGGCGATCTGAATCGCGTAATCCAGAATCAGTTCAGATCTTGTTTCAGGCTTTTTTTGCGTGCCGGTATTTTCTGAGCCTGGTTTCGGCTGCCTTGTCAGAAGACCGGACGGACTGATAAAAGCTTCGTCAAGATTTACTCCATCAACATATTCCATCACGATAAACCTGCCGCCGTGGTCGTCTTCTTCTATACCGTAAATCTGGCAAATATTAGGGTGGTTGATTTGAGCGATGGATTGCGCTTCCTGTAAAAATCGTTTTTGGGATTCTGCATCAACGGTGGATGTGTCCGGTAAAAACTTTAGGGCAACGTTACGGTTGAGTTTGGTGTCGCGCGCTTTGTAAACGACGCCCATACCACCTGCACCGATTTTCTCGGTTATGGTGTAGTGAGATATGGCTGTGTCAGTCAAGTCCATTACTCAAATTTTTTGCCTGTGATCATTGAATATTTACTCACGCCAATATCCTGGCTGGTTACTGCTGTAGCGGATTTCGAGCGGTTTTTGAGCGCCATTTTCCACCTGTAAAGGTCGCCAAGCGTGTGCTTAAGCCGGCCCATAAAAGCATTAAACAACCCTTCTTTTTCGTAGTAATCTAACGAGGCAGCATCATCCCATATCGTGAGGGAAATCATCTCTCCGTTATGGGCGGAATTATCCAGCAAAAAAGCAAACTGACACCCATTGACTGATTCCAATTGTGGTAAAATTTCATCACTATATATTTTTTTAAACTCGTCTTCCCGGCCGGACTTAATTTTCAGAGAAAGAATTCTCATGTAGCTGCTCTTAGCCGCAAGATGGGGAGGCAGAACATCCTGATGTTTGGAAACCGTAAATGATTTTACTTCCGGTTCCGTCTCTACCGGGGTGTATTCGACTATATTGTCTCTGGAGAGTTGAATTTTCCACTCATCACTTTCCTCAAGAGTATGCTCTATTATCTGTAAATTTTCCCGATATTTACCGGAGTGAACATAGGTATCTGCATCGTTTTCGTTGCGCCAAAGCGTTAAAGAGATGTATTGAGATGGTTGGTCCTCTCGCTGCAGCAGTCCGGCAAAAATACAACCCGGCGTATTTTCAAGGGCCGGAATAATTTTTTCAGCATAAAGATGTTCCAGGCTCAGATCACCATCTTTTTTAACGGCCGCTTCTACCATTCGTAAGTGCATAGCATTCCTCTTATCCGGTTTCAGTTCTCTTTAATGCAACAGCAGTGACATCATCAAAAAGTTTTGCCTTTCCGCAGTAGTTCAGGCACGTATCTACCACATGTTTGATGAGGCTGTCAGGCGATTCATTGATCCTATGTGAATTTTGAAGCAATTTAAAAATAGGCTCTTCACCCAGCGGTTTCCCTTCCATATTGGAAACGTCTGTCACGCCGTCTGAAAATATGAACAGCAGATCTCCTGCATCGAGGTGTATTGTCTCTTCTTCATAATCCACTCCCTCCATCATTCCGAGCGGTAGTCCTCCTGTTTTAAGTCTCAAATGTGTGCCATTATTTTTCATCAAAAATGGATAGTCGTGGCCCGCGCTTGAGAAGTGAATCGTGTTGTTTGAGGTATCCAGAATAGCGAGGAAAAGGGTGGCGAATTTTTCAGCATTTGTGCTTTGATAAAGCTGCCTGTTGGCATTTTTAAGAATTTCACCCGGGTTAACCAGGTGAAAGGTCTGTCCCCGGAGTATTGCCTGCAGGTTTGTCATCAACAGTGATGCGGGCAGGCCCTTACCACTGATATCCCCCAGGCAAATTGCCCATCGGTGCTCATCCATTTGGATGTAGTCAAAATAATCGCCGCCAACCTCCTGGGCAGTTACATTTTTTCCCGCGATTGAGTACCCATTGATTTGAGGCGGGGCCGTTGGAAGCATCTTTTTCTGAATAGACGAAGCCAATTCAAGCTCCTTCCGCATAAACCGGTACGCCTGTTCCTCCTCGTAGAACCGTGCATTTTCGACAACTTGGGCCGATTGGGCCGAAATGATAGAAAGAAGCCGTTGATCAGATTCCGAAAACCCTGCAACGCCTTCAGCACGCTTATTGTAAACGGTAAGAATTCCAATCAGTTTTGACCTCGCCATCAGGGGAGCACTTAACAGACAGCGGATAGAGTTATCCCACTCTACATTTCGAAACCGGGGATCGTTTTTCGGTTCGTTAATTAAAAGTGGTCTCTTGTTGATCTGCATCCATCCCAAAAGATTTTGATTCAGGTGCAGGGGAGAGTGTTCGCTCGTGGTGATCATGCTTCTCACAAGCGTCTGAGTGGCATTTGCCTGATTTTCGTCAATCAGCGTAATATCCCCCTGTTCAGCTCCAAGTGCCCGTATTGATTTACCAATGATAGACCGCATAATTTTTTCGCTATCCAGACTACCCCCGATAGCCAGGGCAAGATCGTTCAGGATCGCCAGTTCATCCACGGCCCCCCGGAGTCGTCTGTTTTCTTCTTCAAGACGTTTCAGGTCGTCCGTCAGCATATTATGGGAATTGTTTTGTTTCATGAATCTGCTATAAAGTCAACATGCAGTTTGTAAATCGAGTCCACGGGTCAATTGATTGTCGATTTGAGGAGTGAAATACAGTCGTGTCGTATGTATAGTTTTAAATCCTTCAAAGATTAAGGGAAGATATATCATAATATGATTTATTTTTTTAAACCGGAACAGGGTGTGTTTTATTAATTTTTCAATACAATACTTATTTACGAATTATCTTTCGAGCTTTTTAAGTGTAAAGAATAGACCTGTATTATCTTAGGACTTTTCACACGAATGTTTGCACTTTTCGGTCAAATGGCCTGTTGAGAGTGATTTATAGCAGCCTCGGAGAAGGCTTTGCAAAACCAGGGGTTTTGTCATAGTTCAAGGCCAGAGTGAAATTGAAACCGGAGCGTATGTACAATACGTGAGGATTTCAATTTCACGATAACACAGAAATTTGGCAAAAACACGGTTTTGTAAAGCCTTCTCGGAATTAAACCACTTATGTTTGAGGCATAAAAAAAGACTGAAAAGCAGAGGGCAATAATGTAATATATTCCTTTAAAGTTATAACCAAAGGGGATTATGATCCCGTAAGGTTATAACTAAAATGGATTATAATCCTGTTAAGTTATATATTAACGAATCATTTTCTCCAAAAAAGTTGCCCCATGATCAAAAGACAGCTACAAGAAAAGGTGGAAGATCGGCTTTTTGACGGGAAAGCCATTGTGCTCATGGGCGCCCGACAGGTTGGTAAAACAACATTGGTAAAACGTATTTTGGAAACCCGAAAAACAGAGGTTCAGTTTTTTGACGGAGATGATCCAACTGTGCGTCGATTGCTGGATGAACCAAATTCTGAACAAATTCGGCAAATGATCGGAGAGGCTGGCATAGTATTTATAGACGAAGCACAACGCATTCCAAATATCGGCCTCACCTCGAAAATTATAACAGACCAGTTTAAAGATAAGCAGCTCATACTCAGCGGTTCTTCTGCTTTTGATCTCAACAGCAGCATTCAGGAACCATTAACGGGAAGGAAATGGAGTTTCAATTTATTTCCTGTAAGCTGGAAAGAGTGGCAAGATCATGTGGGATATTTAAAGTCAGAACAGGATTTAGAAAACCGCCTGATCTACGGCTTCTATCCGGATGTACTAAACCATTCTGCCGGGGCGGATGAGGTCTTGGATGAATTGGTTGAAAGTTATCTGTACAAAGATATTTTGAACTATGCAGGCATCAGAAAGCCGGACGCAATCCAAAAACTGGTCCAGGCCATCTCATACCAGGCAGGGCAGGAAGTGGTGTATAAGGAGGTTGGTGATTTGATTGGGCTGGATCCCAAAACCGTATCTCACTACATCGATATTCTGGAAAAGGGATTTGTAATTTTCAGGCTGCCGGCCTTCAGTAAAAATCTTCGAAACGAAATTAAGAAGAGTCAAAAAATATATTTCTACGACAACGGTGTTAGAAATGCGGTTATCCACGACTATAATCCACTTGTTAATCGCACAGATAAAGGAGCCTTATGGGAAAACTTTTTGATCAGTGAACGCCTCAAACAGCTCCGATATGCTAAACAAAATACGAGAATGCATTTTTGGAGAACCAAACAGCAGCAGGAAGTGGATTATGTGGAGGTATCCGGCAAACAGATCACCGGGTACGAGTTTAAATGGAATCCGAAAAGGGATATCAGGTTTCCAAAGACCTTCACAAAAAACTACTCTCAAAATGTTCACGGCATTCACCGGGATAACTTCAGGGATTTTGTGATGCCTGAGTATAATCACTGAATCGCATCAGACTAACCTGTGAGTTTGATGGTATAAGTCGTTTGCCCAGGCTGTTGTATTCAATTTCGATAATAATTTGGTTAAAATTCATTTTTGTATGTCATTTCAACTACGATCCTTCTATCATCTGCTCCATCTCCCGCTTCAGTGTTTCAAAATCAATCGGCTTGGTAAAAAACTCCTTGGCACCAGAGTCTTTAGCTCTCTGGTAGTTATCATCATCCCAATAAGCTGAAATCATACTCACCTGAATCTGTGGGAATTGAGATTTTATCTTTTCCAGCATCTCCAGACCTGACATTCCCGGCATGTTGATATCCGAGAAAATGTACATCACATCGGGGGGCTGAATGCTCTGAAGGCGGTCGAGCGCGTCCTGACCCGAAAAGGCAAATTCCAGCTCAATCAACCCGCTGCGGATCTCTTTTCTGAACTTCTGCTTAAAAAGCATTTCCACATCGCGTTCGTCGTCAACAACTAAAAATTTCATTTCTGTTTTTTCTTGTAGTCTAT
>CAZKIZ010000123.1:0-9070 GCA_964552935.1 uncultured Rhodohalobacter sp.
TCCCGTCCCGAACGCCTTCGGGATGCGGGATGACGCCCTTTTTGGACAGCCTCGCAGGGGTGGTAGACACAAGGTTTTTGAGCCTTCTTCAACCACCCCTAAATTCGCTAACGCGTTCAAAAAATGGGCCCTCCTTGAGAAGGAGGGGACTTAGTATTTCCATATTTTTGTAATTTACACTTCATTCTCTGACTACCTCCCCCGGATTCAGCCTCAACGCCTTGAACGCCGGGTAAATGGCGGCAAGTAGTGCGGTGATCACCACGAGGGTTATGGTTGTGATATAATCATTAGTATAGGCGATGGGATAAACAACGGCATCGTAACCGAATTCTGCCATCGAGTCGCCGCCCATCGCAGTCATATCAATTCCTTTTTCACCAAGATATTCCAGGGTGAGCCAGGCCAGCAGCAGGCCGCCGGCCGCACCGGTCAGAGTCAGGATTACCGACTCCAGCATGATCATGAAAAATACCCGCATCTTGTTCATCCCGATCGCCAGCAGCATGCCCAGTTCGCGCATCCGTTCAAAGATGGCCATCAGCATGGTATTGAGAATTCCGAAGGCAAGTGCCAACATAATTACGGCCATGATATACACGATCAGCCCGCCACCCATATCGGTGATATAGCGGAGTTCCGGAGAGAGTTCATACCAGGTATCCGCTGCAATATTTTCGAATTCGCTGTTGATATCACCGGTAACCGCATCACTCAGGCCTTCATCCTGGAGCATCATTGCGATTTCATGGAAGATTGTATCTCCGAGCAGCTCCTGTAAATTCTCATTCCGCACAAACACATTCCGTTCGTCATACGGATTAGACGCTGTGCGGAACAGGCCCGAAATAGTAAATGAGCCTGAGGTGATCTCATTATCCAGATCCTGGAATGTGAGCACGATACGATTTCCAACCTCAACATTGAGTTTATCAGCAAGCCTTTCCCCCAGCAGCACTGGATTTCGGAGCTCACTGTCAAGATAATCACCTTGGGTCAGGTTTTCATGGAAGGTGGTTGTTGCACGTTCACGATCGGTTTGCACGCCCCGGATCTGTACGCCAGATGATGTGAGTGGTGATTGTATCATTCCATCAGTCAGTGTGCGGGCCGACCATGAGTTCACACGAGCATCCCTATCAAGGAATGTGAAAATATCGTCCGGGTTTTCAATATACATCCACGGTTCCCTTTCGGTGAGATACTCCGGATGGTGAATTTGCGCATGAGTGATTTCCTCCTGGATCATATTCACAAAACGCTGATGAATCCAGCCATTGGTAAGTGCCGACACCAGGATTCCGGCCCAAAGCCCCGCAATAATCGCCATGATCAGCACACCGCTCCGCGCCGGATGCCTCCAGATGTTTCGCCATGATATGGATAAAAGCATTTTCATTTTATGGAGTCGCGAGACTTAAGTTCTGAGGAAAGATTTTCAAAAGAGTTCCCCCTTCGAAGGGGGGCAGGGGGATGATCCTCAATCCATGATTCAATGACCCTTTCAACATTTCTGATGTCTTGTAAAACCTCTTCATCTGTAAATCTTAATATGGCAAATCCCAACTCTTCGAGTTTACCTTGCCTTTGCTGATCCAATATCCACTGTTCCTCCCATTCATGGGTATATCCATCAACCTCAATAATCAGCATCAATTCCTTACACATGAAATCAGCAATGAAAAACAGAACCGGCCGTTGCCGCAAAAAAGTATATCCGTGCATCTGCCTGCCACGCAAAACTTCATTCCACAGTTTTACTTCAGCTTTAGTAGCTTGCTTACGAAGTCTGCGGGCAAATTCTTTAAGTTTTTTGTTGTAGTACAAGTTTGAATCGTTCATTTGTCCAATGTTCTAAATTCGGGAGATCATCCCCCCAGCCCCCTTCAAAGGGGGAGTTTTCGAGTATTTTCTTTAATAACATCAAGCTCGTGACGCTTCCAAAATTTTCAGGGTTAAGATTTTAATTGTGGGATATAAACAGATGATGGTTGTAAGGATGAAAACCATGAGCCCTTGCCAAAGAAAGATATCCGGAGCGATGGCTGTAGGCATGATTGGTTCAATACCAAACTCAGCAACCACTTCTTCCATTTCGCCTCCCAGTTCAATCGGGTTGAAATAAAAATAGAGAATGGGGAAAATGCCCAGAACGTAACCTGCCAGCACGCCCATGATGGTGATAAAAAAGGTTTCGATGAAGACCACGAATGCGAGCTTAATGCGCTGCATTCCCACTGACAAAAGGATGCCAAATTCCCTCATCCGCTCAAGGGTCATGGTCAGGATAGTGCCGAAGATGCCAAAACCGATCACCACATAAAGGATTCCCATCATCAGGCGTGATTGTGCCTGGTCAAACTCAAGGGCTTCCACCAATTCCGGTATCAGCTCACGCCATGTAAAAACAGCTAATTCTTCATTTTCAAGTTCGGATCTCAGTTGGCGGGCAGTCGATTCGGTGTCGCGTACACGGTTAGGTGTTACAAGCAATGCGGTTATGTGATCATCTGCAGAGAGAAGCCATTGCGCATCGGGCAGCGAGAGATAGACAAGCTGGTTGTTCATCTCACGGGTGGGATGGCGCAAAAGTCCGGATATTTCAAACAGCCCGGATGCGGTCATTCCGAAGCGTCCCTGACCGAGCAGCACCAGGGAATCTCCCACAGCCAGATTGAGCCGGTTGGCCAGCCCTTCGGTTACAACCGTGGTTCCGTCACCCGGTTCAAAAAAGCGCCCTTCTGTCAGGCGATCTTTCAGGTCGTTAAGCTGGTCTTCCCGGTCAACATCGATTCCCATCACAAAAGCGCCCCTCGTTACCTCGGCGCCGGCGGCAAGCATAAAGGTTTCAATTCGGGGGATGGTGTAATCGACCGATTCCTGTCCGGTTATCTGACTTGAACGTTCATCATCATAATAAAAAGCGTTATCGAGGGAAGGCTCATCTTCAAACCGGTAATCCTGTACCTGGATATAGCCGGTGTGAAAGCGGGTCATGTTATCGATCATCACATCATGGGCACCCCGCTCGAGCGACTCCAGGAACAAGGCAAAAACCACGGCAAACATCACCGAACTGACGGTAATCAGCGTCCGCCGCTTGTTCCTCCAGATATTTCGCCAGGCTAGTTTTAGGTACATGGTTTCAGTATATCAGGGCTGCATTTTTTCAGTGTGTCATCATATTTATAAGTGAAAAGGCAAAAGATAAAAGTGAAAAATGTTCGATATAAAATTTTTCACTTTTCCGTTTTCACTTTTCACTCACCTCACCCTCCTCATATTCTGCTGGGTAAAAAACGACTCGCTCAAATCCACATCAAATTCCAAATTCCTATATTCCATAATCGTTTGATGATCAGGCTTATCGGCCGGGGTGAGCGTCATTTTTGCAGGGAATGTCCTGCCGCCCATTTCCCCGATTTCCGAAAATTCAATGGTATTTGCCAGCTCATCACGCTGATCGTAATTCTCTACTTTTAACTGGATATAGTGCTCCTTATCGACCCACATCAGGACCTTGCCGTAGACTATCGGGGTATCGGGTTTCGGAATGAGTTCGAGAACCCATGCATCACGGCCGTTGTACTCTTCTTCACGCAGAATTCTGTGTTCGTAATCATCAACTGTGGAGCTTTCCCGAACCAGGTCATCGTTGGTGAAATCGGAGCCCATCCAAGACTGCGACATCAT
Source organism: uncultured Rhodohalobacter sp. (assembly GCA_964552935.1). GTDB lineage: Bacteria > Bacteroidota > Rhodothermia > Balneolales > Balneolaceae > SW132. The sequence goes on from CAZKIZ010000123.1 coordinate 3,694, forward strand.
CGACGGCGGCATCTTTATAGTTCGGTCGATGTTGGGGACGTAGTTCCAGATCTCGTTCCGGCGTTTCAGGTAGGTAGTACCCTGATCACGGGCAGGAGCGGTTATAAGAATAAGTGAAAAGTCTTCGCCCATCGACCACGCCTTCATGCTGATCTCACGGGTATAGCGGGGGCGTTCAATGGTCATGGTCATTTCGGCCACGCTCGATTCTCCGCGCATCACCTCTTCCATCCGGTCGATGATTTCGGCGGCAGTTTGGGCGCTCGTCGACGCTGGATGCAGCATTAGCGTTAAAACGATCAGGAAAAGGGTTGTAAGAGAAATTGATTTTATCCCTGCATCCATCATTTTGACCGGTTTAGTTTACATTTGTACGCTTTTGCTTCTCAATTTCATCAATAAAATTTCGGGTCCAGTCCTCTAAAAAACGATCTATCTCTTTCCAGATGGATACAAATTGCCCGGCAGCTTCTTTACTGTTTCTCTTTTTTTGTTCCATGACTATGTTGATACTGTTTTATAATTTCATCTTTTTGGTCGTGCCATTTATCGATAACCTGGTCCATTTCACTGCCTATCCAGCTATAAAATGTTGAGGCTTCCAAGAGCCACTGCGAAACTTCATCCTCCTTATCTCTGAGGCTGCGTCCTTTCGTTAAGTTCTCTGAAAATTTTGAGAACATCTGCATCCGGCTTTTCAGCAGGTCACCGAGTTCAATCTTAGTAATCCTGTAGTAGGTTTTTCTGTCGCCCGGCAGCGATACCGGCTCGATTAATCCTATCTCAACGAGCTGCTTTGTGGTCCCGCTGATGCTGCCCTTGCTGGCATCCAGTGTTTCGCATATCTGATCGAAGGAGAGAGATTCCTGCTCACTTACGATCAGGGTTCCGAAAACCCGGCCCGCCATTCTTGTCATTCCCAACTTCTCAAACATGAGTGCTGTTTCTTCCGTGTAAATCAACTTCTCTTTATTCATACGGGTAAGATACCAATAGGTTTCACTCAGTTCAAAATAAAATGAACTAAATGAGCTAAAAAAACTCCGGCTTTATTTCGGGTAGCCGGAACTGTATATAAGGGAAAATAAATTGGTTACTCGAGCCGGTGTGTCAAGTATAGTCCTGCTCAGGAATGACCATCCCGGAGTTCATCTAAAATCCTCTTGATCTGATCCTGAGCATACTCTTCCAAATCATCTTCATGGCTGGTTAAATATCTGATGAGATGTTCAATCCTTTCATAATATTTTAAATCTCTTTGCTTGATCTCTTTCAGGTACCTGCGACGCTCTGCAGGCGGCTTTGAAAAAATTTCTTCTGTAATCTTTTGATACAGCTCTATCCGATCATCTTCCATGGCAATAGTTGCTCTTGAGTTTTTTTAAATAAGCAGACTATTATTCTAAGCGTTATTTGCAGCAAATTTGTATCAAAAAAATAAAATATTCACTTTTATTATGAGATGAATAGATTTTGTTAATTTGTTAGCTGGAATTTTTACCCGGAAAGGTCATTTTGGGCTTGATAAGTAATCCGGTTAAAGTCACGATATACCAATTAACTTCAGGCGGGATGGGCAGCCCTTTGCAGAGATGCGGGTTAAAGATCAGTTAAAGCGTGGCCTGCGCTAAACTTCGATTTCAGATGATAATTCGCTCAAAAACTCTTTCATGTACTGAACTCTTTTTTCAGCCATTTCTCGTGCTGCAGCAGTATGCATAGTTTCAGGCAGCTCAAATAGCTTCACAAAAAAATGGTCGATGGTCCATTTTTTATCATCAGGCGTGCGATTTTCACAAAACGGGTCGTCGGGATTGTAAATCGGACTGTTCATCTGTCCGCCAACTGAGAAACATCGGGCGATTCCAATTGCCCCGAGCGCATCGAGGCGGTCAGCATCCTGCACAATTTTCGCTTCCATTGTTTCAGTTTCTATACCGGCAGAGAAACTGTGTGACTCAATAGCGTGAGCCACCGCCGTGACCTTATCCCCGGGGTAAGAAATTGTCCTCAAAAATGCGGCACCTTTCTCTGCCGCAAGAGTCGAGGCCTTTTTTCTGTCTGGATGGTCTTTAGGCAAAACCACGCAGTCGTGGAGCCACGCTGCGGCAAGAACGATTTCAAGGTCTGCTGTCTCTTTTTCTGCTATTGAAAGGGCATTTGAGACCACTCTTTGGATATGGGCAAGATCATGCGCTGCATCTGATTCAATCTCTTTAGTAATAAAATTTCTGCACTTGCTTTAGAGAGTGTTCAGGTCCATGGCTAAAATCTGTATCTGATGCCTGTTTCTAAGGTGTAAATTTGAATAAAATCGTCAGTGAAGGGAAACTCCTGCTCGGTAAATTTAACCTCACCAAAAAGTTGTAACTGATCTCTGAACAGATAGTAACCGTTCACCCCAACATATCTCGAATTTAATAATCTACGGTCCGGATCACCATCAAGCAGACGGCTTTCATCGGGTGAAAAACCAAATCCTCCATTCAGTGAAACGTAGGTCAGAGGATTACCCAGGTAGCGTCGTGCAATTGTGTTGAGGGCTGTAGAGGTACCTGCATCCTGCGGTGTAAAAAATGGCCGTAAGGTAAAAAACCAGCTTCGCCAGTATTTGCTTATTGAGGCGGTCAGAATCATGACATCATCATCAGAAAAATTCAGATAGCGGACACCCGCAGATCCTTCAAAAGCGTAGGGGAGTGAGCGGTATAGTTCGCCGCCAACACGGAAGTCGGGAAACAGGTTTCCACCTGAGACACCCGCATTCAAATAGGCGTACCAGTTTCTTCCAAATGTAGGATAGGCGTCCAGTTCGGCCTGCCAATCCGTAGTTTCAAATCGGTGTCCAAGGGATGCTCTTCCGATTACGGGTCCGTAATTGGTCAGCCGATGGTATTCGCCGTAAAAACGCTGCCAGGGATCGAGATCTGCATCAAAATGGTCATATGAAAATCCCAAAGCTACAATATTTCTCTTCTGTTCCTGTTTAATTTCTGCACGGAGCTGGCGGACGATCGTTAAATCATCAGGGTCGATTTCAGCGGCTCTCCCGAGATCAGATGAAGCGTCTGAAAACCGGTTTAGCCCGATCAGAAGTCGGGCACGCTGGATGTAGAGACCGGCGCGCTGAGGATCATGTTCTAATGCGCGGTCGGCAAATTCAATTCCTGCGCGGTAATTTCGGCTCCAAAGCTCAATATCAGCCCTGGCCGATAGTGCTTCAATATGACCGGGCTCATCGCGCAAAACGTAGCTCAGTTGACTTCTTGCATCGCTGAATCTGCGGTCCCAGGCCAGAGTTCGGGCAAGAAAAACCCTCACATCGTGATAGTTTGGAGTAATGTCTAAAATCTGTCGGGCTAACGATCTGGCTTCGCCATAATCTCCCTCTGCAGCACTTATGCGCGCTTCTTCGAACAGCACGTCAATATCTGGAGTCTGCTGCGCATCCGCTTCGACTGCCATTGTACCGGATATTATAAAGAACAGAAGCAGGGCAGATTTAAGGAATCGTTGCATGAAAGGTAAATACAGTTAATAGCAGCTGCCGCCAAGGTCATTCAATGCGGCAGTTAATCTGTTATTATCGGCAACGGAGGCGATTCAGTTAACCCTGTTGACGGATGCGCCCTCACGGTTTCCATATTCCGACCATGAACCTTCATACGGCCGTACGGAGTCGTATCCCATCAGGCGAAGCGTGAAGTAGGCGTGCGAGCCGCGGACGTTTGTGTGGCAGTGTGGAATGACTTCCTTGTCGGGGGTGATGCCAAGCTCAGTGTACTTACTCTGTATATCGGCTGCGGGCAAGAAGTAAGGGATACCTTCCTGCTGCAGAACTTCGCTCCACTCGAGGTGTACCGCATTTGGTATGTGACCGCTAAGCGCTGCCCGTTCGTCATCACCGGTGTACTCATCGCGGCTCCTGGCATCAAACACGATTTTATCGTCCGATTCAGCCGCCGCAGAGATGTATTCAAAATCGCAGGCCAGTGCCTCCTGTATCTGAAACTGAAAATTTCCTGCCACAGGTTCGCTGCTTTCATTTTCAAGATCATAGCCCTGTTCGGTCCACGCCTGAATGCCGCCGTTCAGAATGGACGCATTGGAGAAGCCATAGTAGTCAAGTGCATAAAATAGGCGGGCCGAAGCCAGCGAATTTCCACCATCATAAATAATCACTCTGCTGTCGTTATTCAGGCCTGTTTCCTGCATCAGCTCCTGAAATCTATCAGGCCCGACGAGGAAATGTTGAACGGGATGATCGGGATCTGTCAGGTTTGAAATTGCAGGAAAGTGTACGGCCCCGGGGATAAAACCATCTTCCACCTCGGCCCGGGCATCTATCAGGAGTATGTCATCCGATTCAATAATCTGGGCAAGCTGTTCAGCTGAAACCAGAAGATGCGAATTTGGATAGTCAGTTAATGGCTCTTCTGTAACGGAACTGCATGAGAAGATAAAGAGTGCTAAAAAAGCGAAAAATGTGTAGCGTATCATAAATATCGGCCGGTGAGATTAAATTTAATAAAAAGTACAACTGCATTGTGATACTTCAAAAGTATCATTTGCCTTTATTCCGTTCCAACTGCGTGTTCCATATAGAAATTATAAATCCGTTCTGAAATTTGTGCTCCAATATCACGGCTGCGCTCTTCATCAGGAACTTCTTTGGACAGGTAGATCAGCAGATACGAGCGGCCGTCGGGAAGAAAAACGAGTCCGGAATCGTGTTCAACCCCGGTAATGGACCCCGTTTTGTTGGCCACAATAACATCCTCCGGCAGGTATTTTGGGATGACATCACGGTAGTACTGATCTTCCAGTATATCGATCATCAGCTGGCCGGAATCTCTGTCGGCCGCGGTGCCGTCAGCAATAGCGCGAAAAATGATGGCCAGATCGCGGGCGGTGGTTCTGTTGCTGAGGCCCTGCTCAAACGCTTTCATGTCGTAAACACCACGCAGTACATCTATGTTTTCAGCACCTAACTCCCTCATTGTCTGAGTGGTCTCTTCAGCGCCCACGAGCTGTATCATCAGGTTGGTGGCGATATTGCTGCTGTAGGTAATCATGGCGTGCGTAAGATCGTATATGGTGGCCATTTCACCGGCTTTTCGTTCAAAAGGGTCGGGGCTTTCGGGGTCCAGATCCAGCGAATATTCCGAGCCATCCACAATGCTGTAAAAAGTGTTGTCAATGCGAATGGAATCGTAGATTGAAAACTCCCCGGCATCGGCCCGGCGGAATACCTCAATCATGACGGGCGTTTTCATTGTGCTTGCTGCGTGGAAGAGAGTATCTGGGTTGATGGTGATTTCAAATTCCGGGTTGTTCAGATCAGAATAGAAAACTGCGTAGGTCCCTTCTTCACCGG
>CAZKIZ010000124.1:0-8917 GCA_964552935.1 uncultured Rhodohalobacter sp.
GATAAAACTGACCGCCCCGAGCTGGGTAGCCATTGTGGAAAGTCCTACCTGCCACCATTTAAAGGTGTTGCCGCCCAGGTAGTAATCTTTAGCATCTGTCTGACCTTTGCTGAGGTGATAGCTGAGCCAGATTAACCCGGCAGCATACACCGTCACAACCAACCAGTCTAAGTAGTTCATAAACTGTTATTATTCGGGTAAACCGGCTATGGTATACCACAAATGAAAACAAGCAGATGGCCCTCAGTACAGAAGATGCATCAGTGTGCCATCACTTGTATCGTAACTATGTAGCCCAGGTGCGGCCAACTTCCTCAACCGGAATACAGCCTTCATAAACTCCTGGAACCGCTTCATATCGCAATACTTGTGTGGCTCCAACTTCTGAGGTGAAATAACCAAGCATTGTAAGCTCTTTAAAGGTCAGGATGAAAGGGCTGCCTCCGGGACTCTCCTCAAGCGCCAGTTCGTTCTGATGATAAGTGAACTCGTATCTCTGTTCATCCGTACCGTCAAAATATTCAGCCTGTAATTCTGATCTGTAGTCTTCAGTGAATTTGTTGAGCCCATCCATAAACTGCTGTCTCTGCTCCTCATTGTAGACTTCATTCACCATAGTCTCAATAAATTTTGGAACACCCACATCGCTTGCGCCCGGAGTGTCATCTGCAGGTAATATTACGTCGGCAAGTGCAGTAACGACCCGCGCCTGTTCATCAGAGAAGAGAACAGGATCCCAGTCACCCGGGGCAGCAGAACAGCCTTTGAGAACACCCAATATGTTCGGGGCAAATATCACCCCGCCTAAGAGCAGTCCCGTTCTTTTGATCGCTTCTTTTCTGTCAATTTTATTATCGTTACTCATTATAATTCACCTTTTTTAAGTTGTTCTGCAGCATAGTTCGCTGATCTTGCTGAAAAAGCCATATAGGTTAATGATGGATTTTGACATGCCGCAGACGTCATGCACGACCCGTCTGTCACAAACACGTTGGGAACTGTATGTACCTGGTTCCATTCTCCCAGAACTGAGGTATTGGGGTCGCGACCCATTCGGGCTGTTCCCATCTCGTGAATTCCAAGGCCCGGCCCGCCGGCATCATCGTATGTATGCACGTTTCTCATGCCGGCTGCTTCGAGCATCTCCGCAGCATCATTTTTCATATCTTCGCGCATCTTATATTCGTTCTCTTTGAACTCCACATCAAATACAACGGTAGGCTGACCCCATTTGTCGGTCTTGTCGTGATTCAGCCACATTCTGTTGCTGTAATCAGGCAACATCTCGCCGAAAGCGGTCATACCAAGGGTCCATTTTCCGGGAGTAGAAACCAGGTTCTTTAATTCAGAACCAATGGCGAGTTCGCGTACTCCTCTTTGCCACCCTTCCCGGCTGGCTGATCCCTGATATCCGAATCCGCGAAGATAGTCACGATCGTTTCCATTCAGATTACGATATCGTGGTATGTAAAATCCGCTTGGACGCCGTCCGTAATAATACTCATCCTCGAACCCTTCCATCTCTCCATTCGCTCCCACCCTGAAATGATGGTCCATCATGTTGTGTCCCAGTTCTCCTGAATCATTCCCCATTCCATTTGGAAAACGATCGGATGTGGAGTTCAGTAAAATGGAGGTGGATCCTACGGTAGAGGCATTTAGAAATATAATTTTTGCGTAGTACTCGTACATTTCTCCCGATTCCGCATCAACAACTCTAACACCTGTTGCCTTCCCCGAATCCTCATCATAAATGACGGAGTTCACAATGGAGTGAGGACGCAGGGTCATGTTGCCCGTTCTTTCTGCAGCCGGAAGCGTTGAAGCATTGCTGCTAAAATAAGCGCCATACGGACAGCCGCGGCTGCAGAGATTTCTGTACATGCAGCTTCCCCGGCCTTCGTGCGCCCTGGTGAGATTGGCAGCACGTCCGATTGTCAGTACACGGTCAAAAGTTTCAGCCATCGAAGCTTGAAGAGATTTTTCAACACAGTTGAGCTCCATTGGCGGCAGAAATTCACTATCCGGCAGCTGGGGCAGGCCGAGTGCCTGACCGCTGATACCGGCAAATTTTTCGACATGTGAATACCATGGTGCAATATCATCATACCGTATAGGCCAGTCCACGGCAATGCCTTCTTTGGCATTTGCTTCAAAATCCATGGGAGCGAGACGGTAACTTTGCCTTCCCCACATAATGGATCGGCCGCCAACATGGTAGCCTCGGATCCAGTCGAATCTCTTCTTCTCCTCGTAAGGCTGATCGGTATCTTTTATCCACCAGTGTTTTGTTGATTCCCGGATGGTGTAGCCCGTTCGCAGCTGTTTTTCATAGTGCTGACGCTCTTCTGCTGGGACCTGATCGCCGCGCGGAAGCTCCCACGGATCTTTCGTTGCTGTTGGATAATCATCGATATGCTTCACATCTCTGCCCCTTTCAAGAACCAGGGTGTTCAGACCGTTTTCAGTTAATTCCTTGGCTGACCAACCACCACTAATGCCCGTACCTACAACAATCGCGTCGTAGGTATTTTCATCACGGGCTTTAATATTTAAATTCATATCTGTCTGTTTATTCGTTAATTCGTGTTTAAAATGTACTTCTTCGGGAGCTGCTCTTCATCTATATGGATGAAATGATCTTACAACTCCCTGATTTTAATATTCCTGAACTTGATCACATCACCGTGGTCCTGCAATCCGATATGTCCCTGCTGCATGGCCCCAAACTCCGGATAGCATCGGAATTTACTTTCATGTAGCATATCGAACCATTCCTGTGTCCATCGTTCATACTCTAAGACTTTTTCTCCATTCTGCCAGTGCTGAATTACGGGACCATCAGATACGATTCTAACTGAATTCCACTCTCCATAGGGATTGGTATTCTGAGGATCTGCCGGAATAAGATCATAAAGCGAACCGGCTTTTCGATTACCGTCCACTCCCTGGTCCGCATCGGGATGGTTCTCATTATCGAGAATTTGCATCTCCGGGCCTGACCAGTAAATCTCGCGGTCCTGTTCCAGAACGTGATAGAAAATCCCGCTATTGCCCGATCGATCCACCATCCAGTCAATCTTAAACTCAAAGTCGGAAAAAGTCTCCCGCGTGATGATATCCAGCCCGGATGTCCACTCGTCTGACTGAGGCGGACGAAAAACAAGCAGCCCGTCTTCGGCATGCCATCCGGCGTCCGGAAAATCGTCCATATTATATCCGCGCCAGTGTTCTGTGGTTTCCCCGTCAAAAAGGAGCTTCCACCCATCCTCGATCTCTTGTTGTGAGAGTTGATTCATAGAGTAAGGTTCACTGTTTTGTTGAGACTGCGTTTCGCTGCAGCCTGCTATTGTTAAACACAAAATGGATAGACAAATTGCAACGGTGGTAGGATTTGGCATATTATTTATACCGTTCTATTTACATGATTAATGGGAATTGATTGTAACGTTTCAAGAGGCTGATCCAATCATTTTACTAACCTTTTACAGGCTCTTAGTATAAGATTTTTGGCTTTTAATCGTGTCAGTCAAAATTATGATATTACCAAGGGCTGTCAAGTTGAAAGGTAGTCCGTTTAGTTACAAAAAATTGGAAGCCCTTTCCCCTGCTCAGCAAGGTATTCAAATTTGGTAGAATAACGCAATCAAATACCTGAAAACTATACACGATCAATAAAGTAGAATAAATGATGAGACACAACTACTGATCGTGTAATTATTTTATAGTACTACCAAAATGAAATGACAAGGGCCGCTGTAAGTGCGAGTACAACAATAGAATAGAACCTGTAATCCTGGTACCACGGCAGATCAGGATCTTCCGGCAGCATATCCTCTCTTTTGAAGACAACGTCGTCGATCTGTTTTTGATCCGGTTTTTCGCCCAAAAGACTTACAAGGGTGAAAATGCCAACACTTGCAAGAGTGAGCAGTCCGGCCGTGATCGTGAAATGAATATTAACGATATCCATTTGTACCAGAAGAAAAATAAGGGCTGACAGAGAGTGGCCTCCCAATAACGTCCAGAATGCAGCATGACGATTGCCTCTCTTCCAGAACAGACCCATGATAAAGATAGCGACAACCGGAGGCACGATATAGGCAAATGCCTCCTGAATGTACTGGAAGATTCCGTCAAACTGTTCAATAAGCGGCGCCCATATCACGGCAACTGCCATCAGAATAAGAGTTGTCCACCGGCCTATTTTACCGGTCTGCTTAGCGGTTAAATTCGGGTTTCTTGGCTTAACAAAATCCATTGTAATCAGCGTAGAGGCTGAGTTAAGGGTAGAATCAATACTCGACATAATAGCGGCAATCAGTCCTGCCAGTACAATTCCGGTAATACCAATTGGAAGCATATTCGCGACCATGGTTGGAAATACCATATCCGGATCTGTCAGGTCGGGAAACACTGAAAATGCCAGCACACCCGGTATCACCATAATAAACAGAACCGGCAGTTTTAAGAATCCGCCTAAAAGCGCACCCCATCTTGCATTTTTTATATCCTTCGCCCCGAGCACCCTCTGAACGATATATTGATTAGTTGCCCAATAATAAAACCCGAGAATGGGAACACCGATTAAAGTTCCCAGCCATGGAAGAGCCGGGTCATCAATGGGCTGAATCATGGACAGGTTTCCATCAGGTATAGACGCGACTGCAGCCGACCATGAAAAATCAAATTCGGCAAACATCAGGTAGGCGATCATGGATGACCCAAACAGGAGAATAACCGCCTGTAAAACATCCGTGTACACAACGGCCTTCAAACCGCCTGCCGCCGTATAGAGTCCTGCAAATATGCCCAGTGCAAGTATGGTATAGAGAATATCAATTTCAGGAAAGAATACGTTTACGACGATTGCACCAGCGTAAAGCCCCCCGGCCGTATCCACAACAATGCTTAGAAAAATAGTGATGACTGAAAAATATTTTCTCGACCTTGAATCGAACCGGCGCTCAAGAAATTCCGGAATTGTATCAATTCTCGAGCGTATATAGAATGGTATGAAAAATATGGCCATAAACACCAGAACAACCGCTGCCATCCACTCATAATTTGATACAGAGATGCCGGTTTGATACGCCTGACCGGTAAGGCCGATCAGCGTGGTGCTGGATATGTTAGATGCGAAAAGGGAAAAGCCAATGACAATCCACCCGAGTGACCTGCCCGCTAAAAAGAGATCCTCTCCTGTGTTTGTCTTTTTAGAGACAACGACCCCAATGACAATAATGACAATGAAATATCCAATGATAATTCCGATGTCGAGCGTGCTTAATGCAATATCTGTCATAATTGAGGATTTTTTTACGAAGATGAGAGAATGTAGGTAATTCCACCTAATTCCAAAACTTGATCGGAAAAAATTCTCCGTTTCTCAACAATGCGTAAGCGCTTACTCCACTTAAACTGTTAGAACACAATTAGTTATAGATGTAAATTAAGTCTGCAAGGAGTACATTCACTCAAAATTCACAAATATAGGATTATTTGAGAAGGTTCGTATCCTTCCTGAATAAATCCACAGACGACTATTTCCGGATTTACTATTCTTCGAATGTCCCAGATATATACTGATTATAAACTATTGTTTTTATTTTACTTAATTATTTTATTTGATAACGTAAAATGTCTCTTCAAGCTCACTTAAATGTGGATAAATCGCTACCCGTAAATAATAATGTAAGCGTTTACATAAGTTTCATAATAATTCAGTAACTTTTAGGGAACATCATAAACAATAGCGAGAGCGTTTTTATTTTAAACAATAAAAAAGCGCTTCTATGCTACAGGACAAAGACTTTGATTTAACTCCTTAATCTAAACCGAACAACACATGAAGTTAAAACAATTACTAAGCATAATGCTGATGTTGCTCTGCGGTGTATTTGCCTCTCAGGCATATGCGCAAGCAGATCACACAGTCAGCGGAACGGTTACAGAAGCCGGAACCCAGGCACCGCTGCCCGGGGTGAATATTATAGTGCAGGGAGAGCCCCAGCGAGGTACGTCTACCAATATAAACGGTGAGTACTCAATAAGAGTGGCCCCTGATGAGACCCTCATCTTTACATTTCTTGGTTTCGTAAGGCAGGAAATCCCTGTCGATGGCAGAGAAACCATCGATGTGGTCATGCAGGAAGATATTGCCGAGCTCGAAGGCCTCGTGGTTATTGGTTACGGCGTGCAGCAGCGCGGAGATAACACAGGCTCAGTGAGCACAATCAGTTCCCGTGATTTTAACCAGGGAGCAATTACCTCGCCCGAAGACCTTTTTCAGGGACGATCTGCCGGTGTAAATGTTACTTCGAACAGTGGCGCACCGGGCGCAGGATCAACCATCCGTATTCGCGGTGGTTCTTCACTTTCTGCAAGCAACGATCCTCTCTTTGTAGTGGACGGTGTTCCTCTTGATGACGGCGGAATTGCGGGTATGAGAAGTCCTCTCAACTCGATTAATCCCAACGATATAGAATCTATCACTGTACTTAAAGATGCATCTGCCACAGCTATTTATGGTTCCCGTGCATCCAATGGTGTGATTATCATTACAACCAAACGCGGAGAAGTGGGTCAGCCGCTACAAGTGAACTACACGGGCCGATACTCCTATCAAACCAACACAGACAGAATAGATGTTCTGGGAGCTGAAGAGTTCCGCACGTTTGTAGAAGAGGGTGTTGCGGATGGCAGAATCAGTGCCGCTGCACTAAACAACCTGGGCGAGGCAAATACCGACTGGCAGGATGAGATTTTCAGAAATGCCTTTTCTCAGGATCACAACATCAGTGTAGCAGGATCTTTTCAAGACCTCCCCTATCGCGCTTCAATCGGATTCTCCGGAAACCAGGGCGTGCTGAGAACGTCAAGCAACGACCGTATCACCGGTAGCATTGCATTAACCCCATCATTTTTTGAGGATCAGCTGAGCGTTGACATTAACCTCAGAGGGATGCGGGTTGATAACCGTTTTGCGGATCAGGGATCTATCGGATCAGCAATTTCATTTGATCCTACCCAACCGGTTCGATTTCTTGATGATGAAGGCAATGTAAGAGAAGACCAGTTTGGGGGATACTATTCCTGGCTGGATGGCGATGGCAACCCAATCAGTATTGCACCTGCAAACCCGCTGGCACTTATCGATCAGCGCAGGGATGAGTCAACCGTTTACCGTTCAATCGGTAACCTTAAACTGGATTACGCGCCTAATTTCTTTCCCGATCTGACCGCTACCATCAGTGCCGGTTATGATTATTCCGACGTTGGAAACGGACTTGTGAGAGTTTCTGATCAGGCTGCTTATGCATTCGACGGTGCCGGTTTTTCAGGTGAACGCACAAACTACGATCAGCGAAAAGAGAATGAGCTGCTGGATATCTACTTTAACTATAACAGGTATCTGAACGCAGTAGACAGTGACCTGGACCTTACGGCCGGTTACTCCTGGGAACACCATTATGAAAGAGGATCAACGTTCTCAACAAGTTTCGACCGTTCAGATGATGACTTCCAGGTGAATTCTGATACGGACTACGCCACAGAGTACTACATCGTTTCATTTTTCGGACGTGCAAACTACTCTTTAATGGACAGATACCTGTTTACAGGAACTCTGCGCTATGACGGTACATCGCGGTTTTCACCGGATAATCGCTGGGGATTATTTCCTTCATTCGCTTTTGCATGGAAAATGCATGAGGAAGGATTTCTTTCAGACTTTGACCGCCTTAGCGAACTGAAACTGCGTCTTGGTTACGGTGTAACGGGTCAGCAGCGTATCGGCCAGGGGAATTATCCATACCTGCCTCAGTATACCTTCAGCCAGGAAACCGCACGCTACCCGTTTGGTAATGAATTCATTACCACTCTGCGTCCGGAAGGATATAACACGAACCTTAAGTGGGAAGAGACAACCACGTATAACGTAGCGGTGGACTACAGTTTCAATGATGAACAGATATTTGGTTCTCTTGAATACTTTTTCCGTCAGACGGATGATCTCCTAAACGTCATTCCCGTTCCGGCCGGTACCAACTTCACGAACCGTATTCTGTCGAACGTAGGAACACTTGAAGTTCAGGGTGTGGAATTCGATATCACTACCCGCCTCCTGTCAACGGAAGATCAATTCTGGCAAGTAACCTTTAATACCACCTACACAATTGACGAAATCACCAATCTTACAACGGTTGATGATCCAAGTTTCATAGGTGTAGAAACTGGAGGAATTGCCGGTGGTGTGGGCAACACAGCGCAGGTGCACAGTGTTGGCCATCCGAGAAATACGTTTTACGTGTTCGAGCAGGTCTACGATGATAACGGAAACCCGATTGAAGGCCTCTATGTCGATCAGAATGGCGACGGCGTTATTGATGAAGCTGATCTTTACAGGCTCGAGAGCCCGAATCCCGACTTTACGTTTGGCCTTTCATCCAGATATGAGTACAAAAACTGGGATGCCTCTTTTTCAGCCCGTGCAAGCTTTGGGAACTACGTGTATAACAATGTGGCTTCTGATAACGCCATTGTTAGTCAAACCTATAACACCACCGGATTTTTAACGAATCCAACGGAGTTTATTCGAAGCGCAAACTTCACCAACGCACAATATCTCTCCGATCACTATGTAGAGAATGCGTCCTTCCTCAGAATGGACAATATGACCGTTGGGTACAGGTTTGATGATCTGTTTAATGTAGCCACCTCTTTAAGAGTATCAGCTACGCTGCAGAATGCATTTACGATTACGAACTACAGCGGGCAGGACCCCGAAGTATTTGGCGGAATTGACTACAATCTTTATCCGCGGCCAAGAACGTTTGTGTTGGGACTCAATCTCAACTTTTAATTGAAAAATCTAAAAATTGAAGACTATGTTGAACAAAAATTTTAGAATAGCACT
>CAZKIZ010000125.1:0-8775 GCA_964552935.1 uncultured Rhodohalobacter sp.
TCACTTTGTCCATTAGTACGTTACATCAAACATAGATTAAAATTTTATTCAACGTTTACTGCCAAAAAGAAAAATATAGCATAAATGTCTAAATCAATTGAACTTACGCCTGACTGGAAACGCTGGTTTTGGGGATACTTCTTCGGTATCCTTTTAATTCCATTTTTTGGTATCGGACTCTTTGTGCTCTGGAAGGTTCATCAAAAAAAGAAAAGCTATTCATTCACCATTACCGACCGCCAAATCACGGCCGCAGGTGAAGGGATTTCTCAAACCGTGGATTTGGCCAACATAAAGACGCTTGATGTAGAACAGAACTGGCTGGATCAAAAATTTAATCTCGGTGATATCACACTGATTACTGAGTCCCGGGAAATTTCCCTTCCGGGACTTACAAACCCACAGGCAATTTCTGACTCTATCTCTAAAGCAGTTTTTGCGGAGAAAAAAAGGCTTGAAGAGTTAAATAAAGTTGAAGAAAAACCGGCTGATTTACCCCCGCCGGGAACGCTCGATAAACTGGACTACCTAACCGGTTTATGGCAGCAGGGGCTGATGAGTGATGAGGACTTCAAAAAAGAGAAAAAGCATTTCGAGAAGAAGTAGTGTTGGTCGAAACCTGTGAGCACCCACTGGATCTGCCCCTTGGAATACCTGGAGAAAAGCGTTGTCCTAAGTGAGAAAATAGCCCAGCATTCACCTTTTATGGGGTTATTGGATCATGAGTCTATTCTAGAACCATGAATGGTTACGATAGTCATCCCCCTGCTCTCTTCGTTCGCCTTCCCCCTTCTAAGGGGGACTTTTAATAATTCTGATTCAAGCTTCTAAACAACGCCGGGTTCAAGCAGCCTGATTTCTCCTGAATCTGCGTTCAGCTCCGCATTTACACTCACGGGCAAAGTAAAATTATCTTCCTCATGACCAATATCCGCATTATAGATTGCAGGGATATCCAGGGGCAAAATGTATTGCTCAATGACTTCTCTGACGGTAAACGTGGGCTGTGGGCCTGACGCACAATCGGTACATTTCCCAAAAATAAATCCGGAAATCTTGTCAAGCGCGCCCGCCTGTTTCAAATGTGCCAGCATTCTGTCAATCTTGTAGGATCGCTCACCAATATCCTCCACAAAAAGCAGAGCGTCCGTAAAGTCGGGCTGATAAGGCGTGCCGAGCGTTGTAGTCAGGATCGACAGGTTACCGCCAATTAATTTCCCCATTGCCACACCGGGACGGATTGTGACCACGTCACTCTCAGATTGAAACGTACTTTCCTCTGCGTCCATCAGAACCGATTTAAAGTTTTCCCTGGTGAGATCACTCCAGTCGGATGTGCCGTTTGGTCCGTGGTAAGAGATCAGGCCACAGTAGGCCAAAAATGCGTGATGGAGAGTTGTATTGTCACTGAAACCGCAGTAGATCTTAGGGTTTCGGGCTATCGCTTTAAAATCAAGATAGGGCAAGATACGCGAGCAGCCCCAGCCACCTCTCACGGCCATAATTCCATCAATATCGGGATCTACAAACATCTGGTTCAGATTATCCGCTCTTTCTCGGTCCGTTCCGGCCAGATATCCGTGCCGGTTCTTAACGTTTGATCCCAATACAGGGCGCAGTCCAAAATCTGTGAGAACCTGCTGCATTCTCACAAACTCCTGCTCGTCAAAAACAATACCGGCAGGAGCCGTCAATCCAACAGTATCCCCAGGCTTTAGACGTTTAGGTTTCAGCAGCCGATTTTTGTGATTGTCACTACGGTTTCCAAGCGCCCAGGGAGCAACGGATACAGTCCCGATCGTCTTTAGAAAGTCTGTACGTTTCATAGTAGACTACGATTTTTGGTATAGGTTATGCTCTTCAATATAGCGGGCAACACTTTCAGGAACTATATCCCGTACCTTTGGCAGCTGTTCTTCAGCCCTGATTTCTGTGGACGAGATCTCCAGCTCCTCGTGATCAACAAATATGGCTTTCTCTAGTATATCTCTTTGCTGATTGCGGCTGGTTGAACCCGGTCTCGAGGCGACCAGAAGCGTCACTTTTTCAAGTATTTTTTCGTACTCGTACCACTTATGGAAGGACTCAAGATTATCCTCCCCAATGCAGAGGAAATAAATATGACCGGGGTTCTTTTTTTGCAGATACTCAATCGTCTGCAGGCTGTAGGAGGGTTCGGGGAGCTTGTATTCTACATCAGATATTAAAACCTGGCCATAATCAGCGAAAGCCAGCCGAAGCATTTCGTATCTATGTTCGAAGCTGGCTGATGAATTCAGATTTTTATGGGGAGGATGTGGTGTAGGCAGCAGGTGCAATTCATCAATGAGGTTGCTGTTCAGAAACGATTCCGCAACCCGTTGATGCCCCACATGAACCGGATCAAAGGCACCTCCAAACAGCCCTATTCGAAGGCCGGCTGAGCTCATCCGCTTTGTGCTACCGATTCACGCTGTTCGATTCGTTCAATTTCTCTCATTGCACGATCATAGAGTTCTTCAGCCCGGCTTCTGTTTTCACCGCGGGGAAAAAGCTGAAGATAAGTTTCATAGCTCTCAATGGCCATCGCGTAACGCTCTTGCTGGCGGGCTCTTACACTGTTATCAGCATATAAAATATACGATTCAATCTGAGAAACAAGCGCACGTTCGGCCCAAATGGTTTCCGGGTAATTATCAATCACAAGATCGTGGTAAACCGCCGCTGCCCTGAACCGGTTGGTTCTCTTGTAAAATTCAGAGGCTGAGAAAAGCTTACGAGCAAGTTTGGTTCGTAGTTCTTCTATATACCCGGCAGATTCTTCAACCAGTTCGGAATTGGGATAGCGGGAATTGAACAGTCGAAATCGCTCAATAGCCTGTCGGGTATTGGTTTGATCCAGGTTATAGCGCGGGCTTAAGTTATAGTAGCTAAGAGCCTGCTTAAAGTCGACCATTTCACGCCGTTCAGACCTCGGGTAAAAGTTGGCGTATCGCTGGTATTCTGATGCGGCAATCATATACTGCCTGTTATTAAAGTAGCTTTCTGCGAGTAGAAATTGGGCTTCCTGGCCAAGATCTGTACCCCGGCCAATCGACACTACCGTTTCAAAAGCCCTGGCTGCTGTGGTCCAATTTTCCTGATCGTATTGTGATTTGGCTTTTTCAAATGCCACCTCAAGAGTATCTCCGGGGCGAATTAAATCCTGACTACGGCAAGAAACCAGTGCAAAAGCTGCAAGTGTAACAATTAAGATTGTTCGCATAGTACGTTTAGTGATCCCGATTTTTTAAAGTTTGAATCAATTGAATAAGATCTCGCTTATCTTCTGATTCACCAAATATTTCTAATGAGTTCTCTGCATTGAGATATAACTGGTCAATCTTCTTTTTTGATGTCTCAATAACATCAAGGTCTTTATAAAGTTGAATTACCTGCTCAACCTCAGCCTGTTTTAATGGCTTGGTTTTCAGGCACTCTCTTAACCATTTTCGCTGATCTTTATTGCAGCGGTCGAGGGCAAGAATCATTAAATAGGTTTTTTTACACTCGTAGATATCGCCGGCCACCCGTTTTCCAAACTTATCAGGGTCGGCAATAACATCAAGCAGATCATCCTGAATCTGAAATGCAAATCCAAGATTAGTGCCCACACTCCGCAGCTGAAGAAGTTCGTTGGGAGTGCAACCGGCTACAACGCCTCCCATTTGCAGCGATGCTTCCAGTAAAGCTCCAGTTTTGCCACCAATCATCCGCATATACTCCTCGAGCGACACATCAACCCGCTGCTCGAACTCCATATCAAGTGCCTGACCCTCACATATTTTTTGAATTCCTTCCAGGAATAGGTTCATCACTTTTCGATAATCAACTCTATCTTCAAGGTTATCGAGCAGCATCATGGCCCGGGTGTACATGCTGTCGCCTGAGAGAATTGCGACGGATGAGTTCCATTTACGGTGCACTGCCGGCACTCCGCGACGATCTTTCGCCTGGTCCATGATATCATCGTGAATCAGCGTAAAATTATGGAGCAGTTCAACAGCTAACGCTGTCGGCATCGCCTTCAGCCGATCTTCCCCGCAAATTCCGCATCCCATAAGCGTAAGAACGGGACGTATTCTTTTGCCGCCGTTGCTGAGCATGTAGAGTTGCGGCTCATATAGTGTAGAAGGGGTTTCGGGCAGTTGTAAATTCTGAAGCGCCTGCTCAACACTTTCGAGATAGGGGGACAAAAATTTCAATTAACTTAAAGCTGTGGTTGAAAAATAGAGCGTTATCAAATGTTGGCTTTATTGAAGCGAACATTTTTAAATTGGAGTCAAATATACAAAAAGAGCCGGCTTTCCCCCTATTTTTTTATCAGGTCATTTACAGAACATTCCGTAATTGACCGCCGGCCGAGAAGCGTACAGATCATTCTCGCCTGTTTTTTTAATCCATCAAAAAGTCGCTGTAGCTCCTGCTCTCCTCCATCAGAGAGAGCGTGAATAACGGGGCCCGCCATTGCAGAGAAGTTGGCACCCAGTGCAATTGACTTCACAATATCTGAAGCCGAACGAACACCGCCGGATGCAATAAGTCCAAATCTAAACTCTTCTCTCAGAAGCCTGATCTCCTCGAGGCATACCGTTGTGGGCACTCCCCAGTTATTCAGAAAGTCGGTTTCAATAGAATTCTCTTTTCGCAGGTTTTCAACTTTCGCCCAGCTGGTACCGCCCGATCCCGCCACATCAATAACTGATACACCGACTGCCAGCAGACGCCGTGCAGCTTCGCCCGTAATACCGGCCCCGGTTTCCTTCACGATTACAGGGACCTCAGAGTCAACCACAAGCTTGCGGATACCGTCCTCAATACCCTTAAATTCACGATCTCCCTCCGGCTGAACCAGTTCCTGCAGCGGGTTCAGGTGAACGATAACAGCATCCGCCTTAATCGAGTCTGTTAATATTTCGAGCTGCTCGCTATGTAACCCGCCGACCAGCTGAGCCCCGCCAATATTAGCAGCGATAAAAGCTGTAGGTGCCATCTCCCTGACAACAGAAAAGCTTTTTTTCTCTTCCGGATGATCAAGCAGCGCACGCTGGCTACCCACACCAAAGGGCAAGTTGTTATGTTCGCAAAAGCGCGCAATTTGGGCATTAATTTGACCGGCATCAGAATATCCCCCCGTCATAGACGAGATAAAAAGCGGAAAAGAAAATGTTCTGCCCAGAAGAGTTGCTTCAACTGATACATCATTAAGATTCATTTCAGGCAGGGCGTTATGACGAAAAGAATACCGATCGAACCCCGCACTGCTTTTATAGCTGACATCTTCGTTTAAACAGAGATCAACATGATCTTTTTTTCTATCCTTTATGCTCATAATTATCTTAAGCCTGCACTATTCACAAATATTAGTTGAATTGTCTTATTACTTTGTTCATTAGTACGTTACATCAAACATAGATGGAAATTTTATTCAACGTATTGTCCAGACCCTGCGCACCAAGCGAAGCTGGTGTCTTTCCAGTCCCGCTACTCGGGGCGATTCCCACGAAGTGAATAATGCAGGTAAGAGACATACTTATCTGAGTATTCGATGAATCATCAATATACAATCTGATGACTACTGCAGAAAAGGATATATGAAAATTTCGTTCATGATATCATCGCGTTTCAGGCAGTAATTTTGAATACCCCCGGAGCGTCGCTATCAGACGGTAGTTCTGATGACCTGTTTCTGCTGAGTACCCGGTCCATCAAAATATGAAGCGCAGATTTTGCCTGAAGGAAATCGTTGTAAGAGTAATCTCCCTTTTTGAGTTCGGAAAGAAAGAAATCGATTTGCCATTCACGAATTTGTGAAGAGTCGTCAATTGAAAGTTCCTCCAGGAATTTCCGGATCCAGCGAAGCGCAGATATCTCTTTTTGATAGGCCGCAAGGTTCTTTCTGTATTCAATTCTGAAATTTGACAGGATGCGTGATTTTCTCATAACTGGTATCTCCTTTTTACAGTATGATCTAAAAACCTGCGTTCCCTTACAGTTTTTTTTGAAAAGATTTTGAGAAGTCATCACTCTCCGCCGTAATATCGCTTTGCTCAACTGACTACAACTTGTATATTCATGCAACTGAAAGGTATATATCCAAGAGTCCATAAACGTAACTCCTTCTTCTTATGATTACTGCAATTATTATCGCTGTTATACTCATTATCCTGATCGCGTATCCCATATCGATCTACAACAAACTCGTTTCGTTGCGAAACCGGTTCAAAAATGCATTTGCACAGATTGACGTGCAGCTTAAGCGCCGGTATGATCTGATTCCTAACCTGGTAAATGTTGCCAAACAGTATATGAGCCACGAGCGCGAAACCCTTGAGGCGGTCATCCAGGCCAGAAATCAGGCTGTTAACACGGAAAAACAGGCTGCTGATCAGCCGGGTGATCCTGAAGCGATGCAAAAACTGATGGGAGCTGAAAAAAACCTGGGTGGTGCGCTTGGAAAGCTGTTCGCTCTTTCTGAAAACTATCCCGATTTGAAAGCCAATCAAAATATGATGCAGCTCACTGAAGAGCTCTCATCCACAGAAAATAAGATTGCTTTTGCACGCCAGTCGTTCAATGATGCGGTAATGAACTATAACACCGGAAGGGAAAAGTTTCCCAACGTTATATTTGCCAATATGTTTGGATTTAACGAAGCCCGGCTGTTTGAGATTGATGTTGAAGATGAGAGAAAAGCACCGGAAGTCACTTTTTAAATCAATGCATTTCCCGGACTACAAACTTTCCCGGGGTGTTCATCTGAACATCCCAACCATTTAATAGCGGTAATTTTTTTATGGATTTTTTTGATGCTCAAGACCGGGCCAGGCAGGCAACATGGAAACTGCTCGGCCTCTATTTAATGGCGGTATTGTTAATTATCGCATCTATCTATGTGGTATCGCTGTTTATCCTGGGCTATGCCGGCGGAGCGGGGCCAAGACAACCCTGGCAGCCGGGCCTTCTTTTATTCGTCTCCTCTCTCACCCTCATTCTCATCGTTTCCGGAACACTCTTCAGGGTTTCTCAACTCAGAAAAGGCGGCAGCGCAGTAGCTGAAATGCTTGGGGGAAGAAAAATTGAACCCTCAACCCGTGATAAGGGTGAGCGTCAGCTAATGAACATTGTAGAGGAAATGTCGATTGCCTCCGGCCTGCCTGTACCTGACACCTATGTGCTGGACAGAGAAGAGAATATAAACGCGTTCGCCGCCGGTTTCGGAACCGATGATGCCGCAGTTGGGGTGACCAGGGGCGCGATTGATCAGCTTTCGCGCGATGAACTGCAGGGAGTTATCGCCCACGAGTTCAGCCACATTTTTAATGGCGACATGAGATTGAATATCCGGTTGATCGGTATCCTAAACGGCATTCTATTGCTGCACATCATGGGTATGATTTTGATGAGGGGATCACTGCTTTCCGGCGGAAGGATGCGCTCATCGGGCGGGCAGGGCAACAGTGGCGGTCAGGCGGCCATCGTAATGATATTTCTCGGAATATCACTCGTCATCATCGGCTATATAGGCATGCTCTTTGGACGAATGATCCAGGCGGCCGTTTCGCGACAGCGTGAATACCTGGCCGATGCCGCTGCAGTGCAGTACACCCGGAACCCGGATGGAATTGCCGGTGCTCTTGATAAGATTGGAAGAACCAAAAAGGGCGGGAAGATTGAAGATGGCCACGCGATGGAGTTCAGCCACATGTTTTTCGCAAACAGCTTTCATACTGCACTTGACAAACTTTTTGCCACCCACCCTCCTCTGGAAAAAAGAATTTCAGCTATTCGCCCGGGCAATGATCCTGAACAGATTCGGAAAAAGGAGCGGATCAATAAACAGCTTAATGAAGACAGGCTTCAGCGGGAAAAAACGGGCAGTGCACCTTCACCATCAGCCGGCGGAGCTATCACAGACGCCCTGCCAACACCGGAAATTCTCCTGGCCGCAATTGGAACAATGGATGGCGGCGGTGTTGATGAAGCTTCCAAATTAATGAAGCAAATTCCGGAAGATCTCTACGAGGCTGCCCATGAGCCGCTCCGCGCTGAAGCGTTGATTTATGCCCTGCTTCTCATCAACAGGAATGAATCAACTACTGCATTACCGGAATGGACTCATGATATAATCGACCCCTACATGGCTGAGCAGACAGCAGCACTTCTACCAAAAGTAAATAAAGGAAAACGGGAGTGGTCTCTGCCGCTTGCCGAGATCTCTATGCCCGCTCTTCGTCAGATGAGTGAAAGTCAGTATCGAAAGTTCAGAGAGAGCATGAAGCTGATCATTGAACACGACAATAAAGTAAGTCTGTTTGAGTTTGCGATCGAAAAGCTCATAGAACATCGCCTGGATTCACATTTCAGGAAAGAGAAATCACCAAAAATACGTCATCATCACCTTAAAACGATCCGTACAGAGATTGCCATTATGCTCTCTGCCCTGGCAAACGCCTCACAAACCGATCCTGAAAAGGCGTGGCAGGCTGGAATTGACGCCATGAAAAAAGCCGCCCCTGACAACATGATTCTTCTTTCTGAAGATGAGTACACCCTGGAAGATCTTGATAAAGCCCTTGATGAGCTGGCTCTGAGCGCCAATCCGGTAAAGCGCTATTTAATGAGTAGTATGATTCATTGCGTACTCTCAGATGATAAAATTTCACTTGATGAGTTAGAACTGCTCCGGGCGATGTCTGAAGCGATCGGAATCCCTATTCCTATGCATGTAATGCCGAGGTAATGTGAGATTTGAGA
>CAZKIZ010000126.1:0-8712 GCA_964552935.1 uncultured Rhodohalobacter sp.
ATGCCTTCAAAAAGTGAGGTTCGCAGGATGCCATATGGCGTTACCCTGATTATTGGCGCCTGGAACTACCCGATCAATCTTTTGCTGCTGCCGCTGGTTGGGGCCATATCGGGAGGGAATTGTGCGGTTCTGAAACCATCTGAGCTTGCGCCGGAAACATCCGCGCTGCTCCGAAAACTGATCAGCAAAACCTTTGATCCGAATCACATTACCGTTGTGGAAGGTGGAGTGGATGTGAACCAGGTGCTGCTGGATCAGCCGTTTGATAAAATCTTTTTTACGGGCAGCACGCGCGTGGGAAGAATCGTAATGGAAAAAGCGGCTCAGAAACTGATCCCCGTCACGCTGGAGATGGGCGGGAAGAGCCCGGCTATTGTCCACAAAGATGCCGACGTAAAAACGGCCGCCCGCCGGATTGCGTGGGGCAAATTTATGAATGCCGGACAGACCTGTATTGCGCCCGATTTTGTTCTGGTGCATCATGAAGTGAAAAATGAGCTGACCGAACAGCTGAAGAAGGCGATCAAAAAATATTACGGTAAGAAACCGAAGAGCTCGGACGATTACGGAAGGCTGATCAATCAAAGCAACTACGAGCGCGTGGTAAATCTGATGACAGATACCACCATCCTGCACGGAGGCGACAAGGATGCGTCCGAGCGGTACATCGAGCCGACACTGGTGGGAGATGTGGACTGGGGACATCCTATTATGAAGGAGGAGATTTTTGGCCCGGTTCTGCCGATCATAGCCTACGGTGATCAAAAAACACCGGGACAACAGCTGCGCCAGATGCCTTCGCCGCTGGCGCTCTACATCTTTTCTGAAGATGATGAGTTTATAGAACGGGTGATTACAAACGTGCCGCATGGCGGCACCTGTGTGAACGATGTGGTGATGCATATCGTAAATCCACATCTTCCGTTTGGCGGAGCGGGGAGCAGCGGTATCGGGCAGTATCACGGTCAGTACAGTTTTGACTGTTTTACTCGTCCGCAGGCTACGATGAGGCGGAGCACCTGGCCCGATCCATCCTTCCGGTATCCGCCGTATGGGAAGAAGCTCTATCTGCTGAGGAAGCTATTCCTGAGGTGATGTTTAGTTATTGGTATGTCGGTTACTGGTAAAAAGTGAAAAGTGAAAAATGTATTAATTCGCCTGGGAATTCGTCGTTTTTCAGATCACTGTATCAAGTAATTTCTACAGGCATCAACTTGAATCCAACAACTAACAACTAACAACTAATAATTAATAACTAATAATTAATAACTAATACCCAATAACCAGTAAAAAACCATGAACAGGCCTGAAATCATATACAAAGCACTGGTTGCTGATAAACTGGAAGACGGCGAGATGAAACTGTCGGTGCAATCGCTGAATACACAGGATCTGCCGGATCACGATGTGCTGGTGAGGGTGCACTATTCGTCTCTGAACTACAAAGACGCACTGTCGGCCGGCGGAAATCCCGGCGTAACAAAATTGTATCCGCACACGCCGGGGATCGATGCTGCAGGGACGGTAGAGTGGAGTAGTGATGCCCGTTTTGAAAAAGGTGATAAGGTTATCGTGACGAGCTACGATCTGGGCCAAAACACACCGGGAGGGTTCGGTGAATATATTTCTGTACCGGGCGACTGGATTGTGCCGCTGCCGGACGGTCTTTCGCTGAAGGAGAGCATGATTTTTGGAACAGCAGGTTTTACGGCTGCTTACGGAGTGAAGAAGATCAGGGATCAACAGATTGGCCCGGATGACGGTGAGATCTTAGTAACGGGCGCCACCGGCGGTGTGGGTTCGATGGCGGTAATGATCCTGGCAAAAATCGGCTATAGTGTGCTGGCTGTTACCGGAAAGAGAGATAAGCACGACTTCCTGAAAACCCTGGGAGCTGCGTCAGTCCTTTCCCGAAGTGAAGTTACGGACGTGTCCGGAGCACCGATGCTCTCCTCCCGCTGGGTTGGAGCTATCGAAACGGTAGGCGGAAGCATGCTGGATACCGTACTGCGTCAAACCTCACACAATGGAGTTGTAGCCTGCTGCGGAAATATTCTGGGTGGCAGGCTCGAAACGAGCATCTACCCGTTTATTTTGAGAGGCGTTGCGCTGATGGGTATCGATTCAGGAATCTGCCTGATGGAGGACCGTCTGAAAATCTGGGAGAATTTGTCCGGCAGATGGAAGCCTGATCCAGAACTTCTGAAAGAGGTTAGCAGGGAGTGTACAATCCCGGAACTCCCCGCAGAAATAGATAAAATACGCGACGCCCGGCAGGCGGGCCGTGTGGTAGTTACCCTGCGTGATTGATGGAGCGGTTAGGCATTCTGCCACCTCTGACCGATTTCATCGCTTTATTTAGCGGCTCAATGAGATCCTGTTCCGTAATCGGCTTCACCAGGTAGTCGACATAGCTTGTTTTCTTGGCTCTCTCAAGATTCAGCTGGTCGGAGTTTCCTGACAGGTAGATAACAGGAATTGAGGAAAAATTACGAATTTCATTCATCGTGTCGATCCCGTCCATATCTCCATTCAGAGAGATATCCATTAGAACTACATCCGGTTTTGCTGCTTTTATCTTTGGTACAGCCTCCTCACCCGATACAGCTTTCCCTGTAACGTTATACCCAAGTTTCATTAAAAGACGTTCCTCTACTAAAGAAAGCAGCATATCGTCCTCTACAATGAACACATTTCCCTTCTTTTCGCTTTTCATATCTGTGCTGTTGATTATTCAGTACCAATAGTATTAAAAAATATTAATATTAAAAAATATTTATTTTGATGGCGCTAAATCCTGAAAGTGAATTATCGACTCTATTCAGAATTATATTAAATCATGATTCAGCTTTTTACGGGGTTTTGCCGATGGAGTGTCAGGATATTGAACAGTCCTGAAAACAACTGTTTGTATTCCATTACATGGGTGTTACGAGGAGCTATGCAGAATGGATTGGATAAAATCCCTGGAGAGATGAAATCACGTTTTCAGAAAGATTGTTGAACTCTCTTGATAATGAGAGTAAAACGGGTAATATTTTTTCTCTCAATCTAAGGTTCACTTATAAAATCAATTTTTCATGAACGCTCCGGACGAATCAATTTCCAGCGATAATCCATTTCGAATCTGTTTTGTATGCCTTGGCAATATCTGCCGGAGCCCCACGGCAGAAGGTGTATTTCAGCACCTGGTGAACGAACGAGGGCTCGGATCGTATTTTTATGTCGATTCTGCCGGAACTTCCGCATTCCATATTGGGGAAAAAGCCAACAGCAAAAGCCGAAAAGTAGCCCTGGAGAACGGGGTGGAGCTGAAATCGAGGGCTCGCAGGTTCGATCGTAACGATCTCGATGAATTTGATCTTATCCTGGCGATGGACAGCGAGAATTATCAGAACATAAACGACCTCGATCCAAAAAACAGCCACAGCCATAAAATCAAAAAAATGCGTGACTTTGATCCTTCACCCGGCGATGGCGATGTTCCGGATCCCTATTACGGCGGCTTAGACGGATTTCAAACCGTGTATGATGTAGTCTACAGAAGCTGCGATAATTTGCTGGGCGAGCTTGAGGAAAAGATTCGCTCCTGAACTCTTTTTATGAATCTGCTGCCGGGGTAATTTCGGTATTAAAAAAAGTGTCAATCTACAATCTGCTTTAAACTATGACGATCCCCGACAACATAACCGCCTTTTTAAAGAGTGAGCTGAACATATCCATTAAGGCTGTGGAATCCGTTTCAGGGGGGAGCATAAACCAGGCCGCGAAAATAAATACGGAGCGAGGATATCTTTTTCTGAAATGGAACCGATCAGCCCCAAACAATTTCTTTGAAATGGAAGCTGCCGGACTCCAGCTTCTACGGAGCGCAAGTTCAGGTTTACGCGTGCCGGAAGTGGTTGCCGAACATGGGGCGGATGGAGGCCGGCCCGGTTTTTTGCTGATGGAGTATATCGCACCCGGCAGCGGTGGTGATTCCTTTCGCTTTGGTGAAGAGCTTGCGGCACTGCACGGAAATCGCGCTGAGAAATTTGGACTGGAGCAGGACAATTATATAGGAAGTCTGCCGCAATCAAATACATACCGCGAGCACTGGCTCTCGTTCTTTGCTGAAATGAGAATTGAACCGCAGCTCAAGATGGCTGTTGACTCGGGCAAACTCAGCAGCACCGCACAGAAGGGATGGGTAGGGCTGTTGAAAAGGCTTGATACCATCATACCTGAATGCAAGCCATCTCTTCTGCACGGCGACCTCTGGAGCGGAAATTATATGTTCGACAACAATGGAAGGGCGGTTCTGATAGATCCGGCCGTCTATTACGGACACCCCGAAATGGATCTCTCGTTTACAAAGATGTTCGGCGGATTTGATGCGTCATTCTATGAAGGGTACCGGTCCGCGGCACCACTTGAACCAGATTTTGAAGATCGGGTACCGGTTTACAATCTCTATCCTCTCCTGGTGCACGTAAATCTTTTTGGCGGACACTATTCCGATCAGTGCAGACGGTTCCTGATGAAGTTTTAATTGGATGGATGATCGCCTACATTTGAGTGTACGATGTTCACAAAAATGACCGACAGATCTATTGTTAAGTCTATCACTCAACTGTTGTGTGAAACCTGACCCGTAACTTTTAGTTAAACGCTGAACCATGCCTTTTATCAAAACAATTGAGTACAGTGACGCTGACGAAAAACTAAAACGGGTCTACGACGGACTGATCGAAAGTCGCGGAAAGCTTGCAGAAGTCCATAAAATTCAGAGTCTGAATCCTGAAGCTCTGACGGCGCACATGGATCTCTATATGACCGTGATGTTCGGGAAATCACCTTTGAAACGGTACCAGCGCGAAATGATGGCGGTAATTGTCTCTTCTGCAAACAGCTGTTTCTACTGCATAAATCATCACGAGCAGGCGTTATTAGCATACTGGAAAGATGAAGACCGCGTAGCAAACCTGAGAACAGACCGCGAAAAAGCCGGTTTGTCAGACCAGGATGAACGGCTATGCTTACTGGCAGAGGAGCTTACAAAAAATCCGTCTGCCGGTTTCTCAGACAGAGTCTCCGAACTGAAAGAGGCAGGATTAAATGACCGGGCAGTGCTGGACGCCGTTCAGGTGATCGCCTACTTTAACTTTGTGAACCGGATGGTGCTGGGCCTTGGCGCAGAGTTTACAGAGGAAGAGATGAAAGGATATCACTACTAAATTTAAACAGCCGCCCAATCCTCAAAATTTTATGAACACTCCTTCATCTATTGTTTGCCTCGTACCCTCACTGACGGAATTGTTACTTGATCTCGGCCTGGGCGAACAGCTTGCGGGCAGAACCCGGTTTTGTATTCATCCCGAAGATCTTGTTCAGCGTGTACCTATAGTTGGAGGAACAAAGAATCCGCGGATCGACAAGATCAAACAGATCAATCCCGACCTGATTATTGCATCCAAAGAGGAGAACCGGAAAGAAGATATAGAAGAGCTCGAATCTACTTCTGAAATCCTGCTTACCGACATCGGCTCAATTGAAGATGCCCTTATTGCAGTTTATGAGATTGGCGAACGGTGCGGCAGAGCTAAAAAAGCGAAGAAGATGACGGATGAGATTCGAGCCGTACTTGATGACATTCCTGATGAGCCGGTTCAAACCGCAGCATATTTTATCTGGCGGGAACCGTGGATGACGGTCGGCAGTGATACATACATCCATTCCGTTTTAAAGAACTGGAATCTCGAAAATGTATACGGCACTCAAAAAAGGTATCCAAAAACGACGCTGCGTGAACTGAAGCGGAAAAACCCGGAACTGATATTGCTGAGCAGTGAGCCGTATCCGTTCAAAGAAGCCCACAGGAAAGAGGTTGAGGAGATCTGTCCGGCTTCTCGAGTGTTGATGGTAGATGGTGAATGGTTCAGCTGGTATGGATCGAGAATGCTGCCGTCGTTCCGGAAACTAAACGCTTTTCGAAAGGCTATTTCGTAGAACCTGGCGATATCTTCTGCCTATCGTATCATAAAGATCGTATATTACGTTATTGAGAACGATTGATCACGTTCAGGGATTATGTAATTATTTGCAGAACAATGACCGATAACATTGTTTTGTGCCGTTCAATCTCAGGGTATTTACAGAAATGAACTCAAAGAAATGAAACAGTTAGTTAGCCAGGTAATACTATTTTTGCTGATTGGAGCAGGCAGTTTTTTACAGGCGCAGACATCAAGTTCGCTCACTGAAGACCATGCAGCGGCAAGACAGGCGTTTATTGATGGTATTATGCATTTCGAAAACGAGGATTACGAGCAGGCGCTCGATATGCTGACCTTCGCGCATCTGAAGCTTTCGGATATGGCCGGGGTCAGTTTTGCACTTGCAGATGTATACCTGGCAACGGGAGATTTGACAAACGCCTCGTACTACGGGAAAATAGCGGTTGACCAGGAGCCGCAAAATAAGTGGTACCACCTGAAACTCGCTGAAATTTATGACAGGGCGGGAAGAAATGAAGCCACGATTAACGCGTACAAAGCTGCCCTGGAGTATCACCCCGATGATTCTGATATCCTTTTTGAGCTGGCAGACGCGTACGTAAATTTTGGTGAGCTGCTGGAAGCCAACGCCCTTTACAACAGAATTATGGCCCGGCGCGGACAGGATTTTAATCTCCATCTGCGAAAGTTCAGGAATTTTAATGCCCTTCAAATGCGCGATTCAGCACTAGTTGAGCTTGAGCAGATGCGCGAAATCGACCCGGGAAATCTTACGACACTGCGCACCATCAGTCAGTACTATCTGCAGTTAAACGAAACGGAGCTCGCTCTTGAGGTTTTACACGACGCGCGGGAGCGTAATTCAAGAGATCCGCAGACGCTATTGTTGCTGGCAGAAGTTTATGTGGATCAGCAGGAGTGGGAATCGCTTGGTGAAATTTTTGTATCGATGCTGGAAGATCCACTGATCTATCCATCCCAAAAACAGGAGCTGGTCAGGTTTATCTACATACAGCACCAGCGAAATCCGGGTGAACGGATACTGGCGGATCAGACGGCAGAGGTGCTGAACGCTTTTAGTGAAAATGAGCCGGATTACGGCCCGGCACAGCTGCTTGCGGCCGAGTTCTTTTTAGAGCAAAATGATACCGAAACCGCCCTTGAAAAACTGGAGCAGGCGAACCGTGTGATGCCGGATCAGCCGGATGCCTGGCGCCAGAGAATGCAGCTTCTTTTCTCGATGGAGAGGTACGATGAGGTTATCGCAATCTCCGATTCGGCAAATTCGTACGCCTCCGATGATGCCTTTGTACAGTTTTTTACCGGCGCTGCCTATATGCTCACCGATCGCCCTGAGGAAGCCGAAAAGTGGCTTGAAGAGGCTACATTTGCACCATCGAACCGAAACTTCAGGTCCGTAATTCACGGCACGCTTGGCGATGTACGGCAGGATCTCGACCGGTGGCAGGATGCCAAAGACGCGTACGAGCAGGCGCTCAGGTTAGATCCGAATAACCATAACGCGATGAATAATTACGCATACTTTATGTCGGTTCGCGAAGAACAGCTCGATTATGCAAAGGAACTCGCAGAAAAGGCGATCTCTTTTGAACCCGAAAATGCGGCATACCTCGATACGGTAGGCTGGATCTACTATAAAACCGGCGATTACGAACAGGCCCGTGCATATATCCAGCGATCGGTTGACACCGGAGAGGCGAGTGCCGAAGTGTATGAACATCTTGGTGATGTTTACAAAGCATTGGATGAAATCGAAAATGCCATTAAATTTTGGAACAAAGCACTGGAAGAGGATTCTAACAGAGAGTATCTGCATGAACGAATCCGATCAGCACAATCGTGAACAGGCTAAAACTATCCCTCCTTTTACTACTCGCGGTCACCCTTCTTTATGGGTGCGGCACACCCCGTACGGCTACAGATTTCGAGGACCTGGAGCTCGCCCCCGTAACGCCCGATTCAGTGGTCTCTCTGATTCCTGATTATGGTGAAGAACTGCAAACATTAACAGGCAGCGGCAGGGCGCTGGTGAGCGAGCCGGGTAACAGCGAGCGGGTTACGGTTCAGTTTCACTCAGATCGAGAAAGAAGTTTGCTCACAATCCGTACGAGCATTGGTATTGAAGGCGGCCAGATTTTGATCGATCGCGACTCGCTGCTGATCTATAATAAGATTGATAATATCGCCCAGAAAGTATCTCCGGAACGGAGCAGACTGAGCAGCGTAGGTTCAATCGCATCCCTGAATATGCTCGATCTGTTCAATTTCCGGGTGGAGCGCGAAGAGATCGACAGGATATTTGTGGACAGAGGCAGCTACATTATTTTGCTGCATAACAGGGCGACCGTAGAGGTTGACAGATCTTCAGGCCACGTTTTGCGTGTGGACCGGTCGTTATCACCTCCTCCCGTTCCGTACAAGTCTATTGAGTATGAAGGTTATGCAGGAATAAGCGGGTTTCAACTGCCCCGAAAAATCACCATTTTTAGCGGTGATGGTCAGTCGAGAGCCACGTTTTTGGTCCAGCAGCTGCACGTGAACGGGAAGCTGCCACCGCTAACCATTGAACTTCCGGAAGATACTCCAATACAGAGGCCATGATATTCAGAGTCGTTTTTTTCGCTGTTTTACTAACAAACCAAGCCCAGGCGGAGGTAAACGGGCAAACCACAGACGAGGAGAGGCGCGCCAACAA
>CAZKIZ010000127.1:0-8623 GCA_964552935.1 uncultured Rhodohalobacter sp.
ATTGGCTCACCAACTGTACACCATGGGAAATTTGAAACCGGCAAACGTAAGCTTTAGATGTGACTATTTGCGCCTAAAATCATGCGGCAGTTTTACTTTCAGATTTTTTCGATTCTATGCAGTTAAGCCGAAAAAATACCAACGTCATCGCGGACCACGATCCGCGATCTCCTGTCTGCGGCATGGGAAAGGGATTGCCAATGGCAGAGCTAAGAGGGCGAACCAGGATGGGAGTTGCCGCATCAGATGCGGCATGACCGTTGGTGAGTTCAGGAGACTGAAAAGCATGGAAAAATCTTCGATCACTTTCATGTTTGCTGGTGGGGCGGGGGTGAGTCGACCAGGAGGATCGGAGCTGGAACTCAATCCTGAATACCGCTCAGGTATTCATCTCTTCTGACCCGTATTCTTTCAAGCAGATCCCGCGTTTCTACAACCTCGGCATGGTCATCCGGATAGATGGCCTCAAAGGCCGCCAG
This sequence comes from uncultured Rhodohalobacter sp., assembly GCA_964552935.1. Classification (GTDB taxonomy): domain Bacteria; phylum Bacteroidota; class Rhodothermia; order Balneolales; family Balneolaceae; genus SW132. The sequence continues at coordinate 480 of CAZKIZ010000127.1, forward strand.
TGCCCTGAGCATCAGCTCTTCAGCTTCATCCCATCGATTCTCCAGCGTGATCATCCTTCCGAGCGAGCGGATTGTGTTGGCGGTTTCGTCGTGCTGTTCACCCATCAGCCTGATGCGCATGGCCATTGCTTCACGGTAGAGAGTTTCGGCCTCATCGAGCCGGCCCAGTTCCGAAACAGTAGTTGCCCGGTTGTTGATGATCAGCGCAACCTGCTGGTGCTCGTCTCCATGTATGGCCCGGTAGATCTGCTCGGCTTCGGTAAGCATTTCCAATGCATGTTCCAGATCGAGCGCACGCCAGCTCAATGCGGCAAGGGCGTTAATAGTTTGTGCCACGGAACTGTGGTTGGGACCCAGAACCTCTCTGCGAACATCAAGCGTCTGCTCCCACCAGTGCCGCGCCTGCGCGTAATCGCTGCGGTTCCAATGAGTGATGCCGATCTGGTACTGCGTAGTTGCGACGCTAGGATGGTACTCTCCAAAAATCCGTTTCCGTATCTCAAGAACTTTCATATAGGTCTGCTCAGCCTCCTCGTTCTCTCCCAGCGACGCCTGCGATCCGGCCATATTTCCGAGTGTCGTAATAGTGAGCGGATGTTCATCACCCAGCAGCTCCAGGCGAATCTCAAGGGTTTCTCTGAAAGATTCCAGTGATTCCTCATATCTGGATCTCCGGTTTTGGATCACCCCAAGCTGATGCAGGCTGCTGGCAAGTTCAGCCGATCTATCTCCATAAATCTGCCGGCGTATATCTATGGCTTTATGAACCATCTCTTCTGCCTCCTCGAACCGGCTCATCCCGTTGTACAGCGAAGCCAGGTTGTGGTAAACGTTGGATGCTTCCGAAGTACGCTCTCCGGTGGTTTTGCTGATGATGTTCAGGGAGATCTGATACACTGAATCGGCTTCTGAAAGGCGATCAAGATCGGACAGTACAAGACCGTAATCACTCAACATTCGGGCTGTGGGGATGTCGCGATGGCCCAGAGCATGATAGCGCACCCCAATTGCGCGCGAGAATAATTCATCAGCTTCCTGATAGCGACCGAGTCGGAAGTAGATGTTACCCAGTACCGCCGACATCTCCGCGGAGACCTCGTTGGGTTCAGCCGTTTCAGCAAGCTGCTCACGACCGCGTTCCAGCAGTTCGAGCGAGGTCAGCTCTTCAGGTGTTTTTTCGTATGGATCGGCCGCCCGGAACAGACCGGTGAGGAAATCAGAGACCTCCCGCGCCTTTTCCGCTTCCAGCTCGGCGCGTTCGGCGGCTATTTTAGCGACGTCACGCTCCTCCTCCAGGCGTTCACTGTGAGCGTACAGGCCAGTGATGATGAGCAGAGGTACGAAAATCGCTACCGCTACTCCGGTTTTGTGCCGGCGAATGAATTTTCCGGACCTGTACCCCCATCCATCCGGGCGGGCCGACACCGGATGGTTATTGAGATGTCTTCGGATATCGTCCGCCAGTGATTTTACTGTAGAGTAACGACGCTCCGGTTCTGTCCTGAGAGCAGTAAGTAGAATGGTATCGAGATCCCCCTTCAGCCCGCGCTGCAGGCGGCCTGCATCCAGCTTCCGGTTTGCCGCGATTTCAGATACGGTCAACTTTTTTTCCGCACTGTTCTTGTCAGCTCTTTCAGCTGAATCGTGCATTTCGGACTCCTCATCCGCTGTAGACAACTCGGTATTCTCTTTCAGCTCTTCCTTTTCAGTTACCCGCAACCGGCCAATCGTCCTGCTTGGAGAGGGCGGATCCTCCCGGCGCGACAGCCGATCCATAACGGCGGCCAACCCGTTCTCCCGAAATGGAAGCTGACCAGTAAGCAACAGGTGCAGCAGGGCGCCAAGCGAGTAGACATCACTCTCCGTACCGATGGGCTGATTCAAAATCTGCTCCGGGCTGGCAAACCCGGGCGTTAGCGGCTGAGTACCCGCCTTTGTAATCAAGGCTTGCTGGGCAGGGCTGTCCGGTTCACCCAGTACCTTGGCGATGCCGAAATCGAGCAGTTTTACAACACCTTCAGGCGTTACAAGGATATTCGACGGTTTCAGATCGCGGTGGATAACAAGGTTCTGATGAGCATACTGAACCGCATCACACACCTGAAGAAACAGCCGAAGCCGCTCGTCGATCGTCAGCTTTTTCTCATCGCAATATTGAGTAATGGGGATACCCTCCACAAAGTCCATAGCCAGCCAGGGGCGTCCGTCGCCGGTAACTCCTCCATTGAGTATATGCGTAATGTTGGGATGGTTCAGGCGGGCGAGGATCTGCCTTTCCGTACGGAACCTGGAGAGAATTTCATCCGTATCGAGTCCCCGGCGCAGGATTTTCAGAGCAACATTGCGATTGTAGGTATTATCGGCCCGCTCGGCCAGGTAAACCGTACCCATCCCGCCGCTTCCAATCTTGTCGATAATCCTGTAGTAACCGATGAGCCCATCATCAGGAGGCATGTCGCCAATCTGATCCAGCGCCTGCCCGACCAGGTTACCCGCTAGCTCATTAAAATAACGTTCTGACGGATTGTCGGCTTCAAGAAGCGACTCCAGCTCGGCCCGGAGCGTTTCATCCTTGCAGTGCAGATCAAGAAAAGTCGTCCGCTCATCTGCGGAAAGCGTTGACGCCTCAGCAAAAAGATGGATCAGCTGATCCCATTGTTCTTTTGACACTTCCGTTGCCTCCCTTTGGTTTTAAAAGCAACAAATAATGTTGATCAGGCCATGCTGCTCCTGATTTCCCGGTACAACCAGGACCTTGCCAGGTTCCAGTTGCGTTTCACCGTTGCCGGGGAAATCTCCATCAACCCGGCCGTCTCCTCAATATTGAACCCGCAAAAAAAGCGATATTCCACAATCTTGGAGTGCGTCTCATCGATGACGGCAAGACGTTTAAGCGCATCATCCAGAGCGATTACTTCATCTGATTTCTCCTCAGGGCATAGTAATACTTCATTCAACGGTAAGTTTTCTTTACCCGCCCCCCGTTTACCGGCTTTATGCCTCCTGGCGTGATCTACCAGGATGCAGCGCATCGCTTTTGATGCAAGAGCAAAAAAATGTGCCCTGTTTTCCCAATTCTTATCCTTTTTCTGAACCAGCTTTAAATAGGCCTCGTGCACGAGTGCTGTGGTGTTGAGCGTCTCAGCGTTATTCCACGACCGGCGGTTTTTTTTCGCCAGCACATAAAGCTGATCATACACTAATGACATGAGCTTCTGTTCAGCCTCGGTGTTGCCCTCTGCTGCTTCAGAAAGCAGCTTTGTGATATTCTCTGATGCAATCATTTTGATCAGACAGACTTTAGCGGGAAGAAATGCAAATCCCTCGTTTTTGTTTGCTGTAACGACACGCAGGCACAAAATTTATCTTGAATAAATATATATGCTATTTTTTGCTTTGAGTCAAATACCAGAGTACTCCGCAGAAAAAATTGATTTGATTGAGGGACCGCGCATGGAGTTCAAATCTGAATATGGAAAGGCGTTTCGGCCGGGGGAGAAATGAACCGTGCTCAGACCTGTCAGGTTTTTGGAAACCTGACAGGTCTCGTAATTAGGCTATTTTAAGACCTCCAAGGTTTTAGAAACCTTGGAGGTCTTTATCATTTTCAAGCTAACAACATTTTCACTCCCGCAATCACCAGGACAAGTGCCAGCATCAGTCGAATGAGTTTTGTGTCGGCCGTTTTCACTCCGAAACGTGAGCCGAGATATCCACCAATGAGAACGGGCAGGGCAAAGATCGCTGCTGTTAACCAGAGGATATCCGTAGTGAAAAGGTGTCCGCCAAGGCCGCTTAGCGAGTTCATCAACACAAAGAGAGCTGAGACGGCCGCGATCTGGCGAATTGTGGCCCATCCGAGAAAGAGGATCAGCGGACTGAGAAAAATTCCGCCTCCCACACCAACCAGGCCGGACAAAAAACCTATGCCGGCGCCGGAAAATAGAGCTACGGGTATGTTGACGGGTCTCAGGTTGCCTTCATCATACTTCCAGTAGGTTTTGAAGATAATTGCCCCGGCCATCAGCAGCAGCACAGCGCCGACTATGATGAAAAAGAGATCTATTTCAAGCTGCAGATACCCGCCGGCAAACGCTGCTGGAATGGAGGCAATGGCAAACGGCCAAAAAAGCTTCCAGACAAAATATCCTTTTCGGCTGTAATTTGTGAGTGCAACGGAAGAGACCAGGATGTTCAGGCAGAGAATCACCGGCACAAGCTCCGGAGAAAAGTATCCTGTTATTGCAAGTACGGCCATATATCCAGAAGCCCCGCCGTGACCTACAGAGCTGTAGATATAGGCGATAATGAAAAATAGTATCAGAAGGTAGATCGGCAGATCCAAAAGTCAGGAGGTGTTCGGGTTAATTATAACAGACGAAAATAGAGAAAATGTAATCGCATGGAAAATATTGATATCACCGGACTTATCCCTGTGGCTTGTTTGGTGCTTCTTCAGTTCATCGGTATATTATTTTAATTAAGCATTTTTTATTTGTCATCAGTCAGCTATGAATCAAACCATATCGATCAAATACTTCAGCGTTTTATCAGAGATTACCGGCAAACGCCAGGAAAAGCTTTCGATTAAAGAAGGCGATACTCTCGATGATATTCTTTCTTCAATTTCCGGGCGTTTTCCCGGAATTGAGAAATATCGTCCGCACATCCGTGCAGCGGTGAATCAAAACTACGAGGAGTTCGATTTCATGCCGAAACAGAACGATGAAATAGTATTCATCACACCGGTTTCGGGAGGTTGATGATTATGGGTGAAATTCTGAAGGATTCATTTGGCCGCGTTCATAACTACCTGCGGATTTCGATCACTGAGCGCTGCAACCTGCGCTGCACCTACTGCATGCCGGAAGAGGGGATTCCACTGACCCCGGAGGAACGTCTGCCGTCGGTGGATGAGCTGATGGAGATCGTCTCCGTTTTTAAGGAGATGGGAGTAGATAAAATCAGGTTGACCGGCGGAGAGCCGATGGCGCGTAAGGAACTGCCTGAAATTCTGGACAGGCTCTACGGAATGGGATTTCGTGATCTGAATATCACCACGAATGGTGTTTTCCTGGACCGGTTTATTGACAAATTTAAAGAGGTTGGGCTTACATCCATTAATGTCAGCCTCGATACATTGGATCCTGAAAAGTTTGAGGCTGTCACCCGGCGCAACCGGTTTGATAAAGTGATGGCGAATATCCAAAAAGGGATGGACGAGGGACTTCGCATTAAGATCAACACGGTGCTGCTGAAGGATTTTAACGAAGATGAGATTCAGCCGATGCTGGAGTGGTCTAAAACCACACCGATTCACGTTCGGTTTATCGAGTTTATGCCGTTTAATGGCAATAACTGGGATACGAAAAAACTGGTCACCTACCAGGATGTGCTGGATGAAGCCCGGAAATTTTACAACATCGAAAAGCTGAAAGATGGCAAACACTCCACATCAAAGAGCTTTCGGGTGGTAGGCGGCAAGGGAACGTTCGCTGTAATCAGCTCCATGACGGAACCCTTTTGCAGTACCTGTAATCGTCTGCGTATGACAGCTGACGGAAAGCTAAAAAACTGTCTCTTTTCCAATCAGGAGGCTGATCTGCTTACCGCACTCCGAAAAGGACACAACCTGAAAGAGCTGATACGGCTGAGCGTGCGATCCAAGAAAGAAGCCCACGCCGGAATGGATAACCTGCCCGATATGGAAAACCGCAGTATGATAGCGATTGGGGGGTGACCCGGCGAAATAAACCCTCCAAGGGTTCTTCCCGAAGGGATCGCTTTGCGAGAACCCTTGGAGGGTTTGGACCTGAATTTAAATAATATCATGGAATACAGAGTTTGCAGTAGATAGGGCGCGAATTGTTCAGTGAAGCCTATTATTATATATTTCGATTATGAAATTTATATATGTCGACACATCGGTCTTTGGGGGTAATTTTGATGAAGAGTTTGAATTTTGGACAGAAAATTTTTCAATGAGGCTATTGATAGAAATATTATTTTACTAAAATCTGAAGTTGTGGACGATGAACTTTCAGGTGCACCGGATTTTGTTCAGGAATTTGTCGAGAAATTTCCTTCAGAAAATATCCAAACCATTCCTCTGTCTGAGGAAGCAATACTTTTATCAGAAAAATATATTTTGGAAAAAGTAGTTGGAGAATCAAGCAGGGCTGATTGCCTGCATATAGCAGTCGCAACAATTGAAAAAGCTGACTTATTAGTGAGTTGGAATTATAAGCACATTGTAAATATTGAGAAAATCCATGGATTTAATTCAGTAAATATAAAAAATGGATTTCAAGCGTTGGAAATAAGAAACCCCAGAGAGGCTTTTGATTATGACGACTAAAACGTACAAAACTTTTGATTGCGTAAAATCAGTAAGAAAAGAACGCGATCGGATTGCAGCAGATACGGCAGGGAAAAGTGTGAATGATATTCTGAAATATTTCAGAGATCGCAAGAAAAAATCTGAAATCACATCTGACGATAAGAAATAAGTTCAGTCCGATTTTCAATGATTGATAAGCATCTTTTGCCAATTTATATCGAAATCCATGAACAATCACTCAACCTCCAAAAGGCCTCCGATTTTGTAAATCATCCGGAAGCGGGTGCTGTGCATCTGTTTGTTGGAACAACACGTAATCATCATGACGGGAAGAGGGTAATTGAGCTCTATTACGACTGTTACAGGGAGATGGCGATTAAAGAGCTGCGAAAAATAGCGGAGAAAATGCTCGAAAAACATGACCTCAAACGAATCTGGATCACACACCGGACCGGCCTCGTACCGATCGGGGAAGCTTCGATTATTTTGGCCGTCAGTTCTGCCCACCGTAAAAACGCTTTTGATGCCACAGCCGAGGCGATGGAGTTAATTAAAAAAGAGGTGCCGATCTGGAAAAAGGAGCAGTTTGAGGGTGAAACCGTATGGAAGGAGGAGAAGCTGATTGAGAACGACGGGGAAAGTAAAAGGGAGAAGTGAAAAGTCTCTGCTGTGCCGAGCTTGAATAGATCAGGGAAACGACTTTTTGCCTATAATTTTGATGGATGCCTACGGCATATTGCTTTCCAAGAGTAACATGAATAAAAGTTTTGCGTACGAAGCGATGATAACCTGAAATGTATTGGTGGCATGCCGATGCTGCGCCTCATTATATCCGAATAGATCAATCCAATGAAAGCGATACTACTAAAGAAATACGGTTTGCCGGATTCTCTCGAGATCGGGGAGGTTGAAAAACCGGTTCCGAATGACGAGGAAGTTTTGGTGAGAATTCACTCAGCATCCATCAATGACTGGGACTGGGGAATAGTCAGGGGTAAACCATTTGTGATTCGTCTGTTTTTCGGTCTGACAAAGCCAAAAATAAACATTCCCGGTGTCGACATATCAGGAAAAATTGAAGCAGTTGGCGGTAACGTGAGTTCCTTTAACATCGGTGATGAGATATACTGTGATCTTTCGGAATGCGGATGTGGCGGATTTGCAGAATACGTTTGCGTGCCCGAAGAAAACTTGTCCAAAAAGCCTTCCAATATAAGTCATAATGATGCCTCTGCACTGCCGCATGCCGGACTACTCGCTCTTCAGGGACTTGTGGAGAAGGGAAAGGTAAAATCCGGGCAGAGTGTACTGATCAATGGTGCCGGAGGCGGTGTCGGAACCCTGGGGATTCAAATCCTGAAACCGTATGGGGTAAAGGTAACCGGCGTTGACAGTGACGAAAAACTCGGTTTGATGACATCACTGGGATTTGACAGCGTGATCGATTATAAAAAAACGGACTTTACCGATACCGGAGAAAAATATGACCTTATTCTGGATACAAAATCAAACAGGTCCGCATTTAAATATGCACGATCCCTCAAAAAAAATGGCGCCTATATCACCGTTGGAGGGTCGATGGTCAGATTGTTTGAAATCGCATTGTTAGGTTCACTCATATCACTTTTTACCGGTAAAAAACTGAGCGTACTCATTCATCAGCCAAATAAAGGTCTAGACCAGATTTCCAGACTTGTGGAAGATGAACAAATAAAACCGGTTGTGGATGGCCCCTACGAATTTGATAAAATCCCTGGGCTGATTCAATATTTCGGTGAGGGCAGACATTTGGGAAAGATCGTCG
>CAZKIZ010000128.1:0-8620 GCA_964552935.1 uncultured Rhodohalobacter sp.
CTACGAAGAACGGCTGACTGAGGAAACGCTGTACACGGCGTGCACGCGATACAACCAGTTTATCTTCATCAGAGAGTTCGTCCATACCCAGAATGGCAATAATATCCTGCAGATCTTTGTACTTCTGAAGCAGCTCTTTCACATCCTGTGCGGTGTCGTAATGCTCATCACCCACAACTTTCGGATCGTTGATACGAGAAGTAGAATCGAGCGGATCAACAGCGGGATAGATACCGATCTGCGTAAGAGCACGGCTAAGTACCGTGGTTGCATCGAGGTGAGAAAATGTAGTTGCCGGTGCGGGGTCAGTCAAGTCATCAGCAGGCACATAAATGGCCTGTACGGAGGTAATAGATCCGTTTTTGGTTGATGTAATCCGCTCCTGGAGATCACCCATTTCGGTAGCCAGCGTCGGCTGGTATCCCACGGCAGACGGCATACGGCCGAGCAGCGCAGATACTTCAGAACCTGCCTGTGTAAATCTAAAAATGTTGTCAATAAAGAGTAGAATATCAGGTGAAACCTCATCGCGGAAGTACTCGGCAACGGTCAGTCCTGAAAGCGCAACACGTGCACGGGCACCCGGCGGCTCGTTCATCTGGCCGAATACCAGTGTTGCCTGAGATGTTTTAAGAACATCCTCATCTACTTTTGAAAGATCCCACTCACCCTCTTCCATGGCGTGCTTAAAATCGTCGCCATAATTGATAACGCCAGATTCGATAAACTCACGAAGAAGGTCATTCCCTTCACGTGTACGCTCACCCACCCCGGCAAAAACCGAAAGGCCACCGTGCTGTTTCGCAATATTGTTAATCAGCTCCTGGATCAATACCGTTTTCCCAACCCCGGCACCTCCGAATAGGCCAATTTTACCACCTTTGGCATACGGGCAAAGAAGATCAATTACTTTAATTCCGGTTTCGAGAATTTCTGAACTGGTAGCCAGGTCCTCGAATTTCGGAGCGTCCCGGTGAATCGGGTATCTCTCTTTTCCTTCAGGCTGTTTGATACCGTCAATCGCCTCACCAACCACGTTGAAGAGACGTCCGCGGATATCTTCGCCAACAGGCATTGATATCGGGCTTTCGCTGTCCATCACTTCTGTCTGGCGGACAAGTCCGTCAGTTGAGTCCATCGCAATGGTTCGCACCCGGTTCTCACCGAGATGCTGCGCCACTTCAAGATACAGACGGGAACCGTCTTCACGATCGATGTATAGTGCATTTAAAATTCTTGGAAGCTGACCTTTATCAAAGTCAACGTCTACTACCGGTCCAATTACCTGGGCTATTTTTCCTTTATTCATTCTATTAATTCAGAAGCTTTATTTATGTCATTTAGAGTAAAGGGTGACCTTTAGAATCTCTATTCTTGAAAGCTTCAAAATTTAGGCACTTCCAGTCCAAAAATCAATGAACTTCTTGTGGATAGTCAGATAAAAGCCGGAACACGGAGGCACAGCAGAATTGAACGTGCACGGCCTCAAACTGATTCAGAAAGATTCTTTTCATCTTTCATAATGGAGCGCATTGAGAAAACAAGCATTCTGCACGCTTGCGTTACCGCACGATTCATCATTAGCAGTTGGGTAATCTGCAGCTTTTGAATCGACGGATAGCCAAATGCATCGCTGCACGCACGGATGAAATCCTTATCCGCAACTTCGATTTTCAGGTACAGCTCTTCCACCTCCTCTCTTGCTGTACGCAGCTGTGATCTCTCTTCTGCTGAGGATACGAGAGCAGCCGTCTTCGATATCCCTTTCAGGCGGTCCCGAATGGACTTCAGCGCTGCGCGATGCACCTCATCCGTTTCCGTTGCCAGGGAGAGCAGATCGCCCTGTAATTCCTGAATATTTTTCGCCGCATTCATCAGGTTCCGGCTCGCTCTCAGGAGCTCATCAACCGTCTTGGAGTCCTCTTCATTTAATGCGTGAGAATGAATTTTTGTGTAGTACTCAAATATGTCCGCGTGATATTTTTCAAGGTCAGAATAGAAGAGCTTAACCGGAGCTCGCGCGGCAGATGCATACTGCCTGATATAATTTACGGTTACCTCAAGCTGGCATCGGATCTCTTTCCTGAACGCTTCAATACCTGCGTCTGAAACCTCAGGATCCGTTTTGTGAATATATTGAGTCATTTCAACAACGCGCTCCGGAATCCACTGCTCAGCTTTAGCCGCGAGTTTTGGAATGAACGGGTAGTAGATCATCACACCAAGAACATTGAAGAGTGTGTGAAACATAGCCAGGCCCAAAACTACATTTGTGCTAAAGCCAAGCACCGTCATGACCAGCCAGGTAAAAACCGGAAGGACGAGTAGTGTTACGACAGCGGTTCCGGTTGTAAATATAAGCTGACTCAGTGCAGCCTGTTTTTTGGTATGAATGCCACCCAGCGCGCCCAGCACTACCGTTACTGTTGTACCCACATTGGCCCCTACCACCATTGCCGCCCCGGCCCTGAAGTCAATCACTTCGCTGAACAGCATGGTAAGAACAATGGCAATGGTAGCTGAGCTGCTCTGCATAATGGCGGTCAGGACCAGTCCAATCAAAGCAAATACAATCACTCCATAGCCGGCAAGCGCTGCAGGATCGAGAAATTCTGAAATCTGGTCCACACTCGACTTCATGAAATCGAGACCCATAAACAGAAATCCGAATGCAACAAGAAACCGGCTTATATTTACATATTTCGGTGATTTCGCCAGCAGAATGATTCCGAGGCCTCCAATCCCGATCATCGGCAGCGAAAAGGAGTCGATGTTAAACTCAAACCCAAAGATCGCTACAATCCAGGCGGTAGCGGTGGTGCCGATCTTTGCGCCCATCATTACCGAGATTGCCTGAACCAGGTTCATGATTCCCGCTCCGGTAAAAGCGAGCACCATCAGAGACACGGTTGAACTGCTCTGAAGAATTGCGGTGCTGACCATCCCGCTGAAGATCGATTTCAAGCGGGTTGCAGTATATTTGCGGATAAGCTGTTTAAACGCAGCTCCGCTGAGAATCCGGATCGATTCCTCCATCATATGCATCCCAAACAAGAAGATTCCCAGCCCTGCAAGAAACAGCCAGAGATCAAATTCAGCCAGTATAGCCATCCGCCGCGTTGGTTTAGTTTAAACTTGCACTTTTTGAATGTACCAAGAAAAATACTCAGTTATAAAATGGAAGGGTATGAACAGCAGCACATTGCAAAAGGCAAGTTCAAATTCGGGCTGAAGCATCAGGATGCTCCAAACCATATCCTTTCCGGTTAGCATAAGGCATGCCAAAACATTATCTTTAGTGCTGTTCTGTATTTGACTTGTTGAGAGCGTATCAGCACCATAAAAATTGAAAAGATAACCATTAACCGAGTATACTCTTGGAAACCGAAATTACCGCAAGAACCGTCAGCGTTGATATATTAGTTGAATTTGATGAAAGCAAAACCATCACGTACACAAGCGCCAATGAGCTGGAACCAAGAGAACGCGCCCAGGTTCGTGAGTACGTGCAAAATATACTTCGCAAACGCAGTTATTTAGACTTTATCCTGGGTGAATTTTCCAGCATCGAGATGGATGAAATGAAGCCGATGTTAAAAAATATTCTGCGGCTTGGCCTCTACGACATGCTTTTTATGGATGGAACACCCGATTATGCGGCTATCAATGAGTCAGTAGATATTGCAAAACTCCGGCTCGGCTCCAAGTCAGGCGATTTGGTCAACGCAATTATGAGAAACATTCAGCGTGATATGCCCGATCTTCCAAAGCCGGCCTTTGAAGACCGTACAAAACTTATCGCTACTACATTTTCGCATCCGGAATGGATGGTTAAGCGCTGGGTTCAGCGTATGGGTGAACGAGAGGCTTTCCAGCTGATGCAGGCGAACAACAACCGTCCGCAGTACTATGTTCGGGTGAATAATCTGCGAACCAAAACGAACAATTTTAAGCTTCGGATGGAGAAAGCCGGGATTGAATTTGAAGAGAGCGACTGGCTTCCCGGCTATTTTAAAGTTCAAAGCGTTCAGCCGTTTATCGCTAAAGAGTGGCTGATTAGAGGATTTTGCCACATCCAGGATATTGCTGCAGGATTTGCTCCCACTATTTTGGAACCGATGCCCGGCGAAAATATCTTCGACCTTTGTGCTGCGCCCGGCACCAAAAGTATCGTAATGGCAGATATGATGAATGCTGAAGGATCGATTACGGCTGTTGATATCAACTCCCAAAGGCTTGAACTGCTAGCCCAAAGCGCGATGAATTTCCAGGCTGAAAACATTAAAATCAGACGGGCAGATGTTCGTGAGCTCGACCTGAAACTGGCCGATGGCGTCCTTCTGGATGCTCCGTGTACAGGGACAGGCGTTCTGAGCAAACGGGCCGACCTGCGATGGAAACGTACCGAAGAAGAGCTTGAAAACTCCGTAAAACTGCAGGAAGAGCTGCTCGATGAAGCCGCCAATCATGTGAAGCGTGGCGGACGCCTGGTCTACAGCACCTGTTCTATTGAACCGGAAGAGAACTGGGAGCAAATTCAGAAATTTCTCGATCGATATGACAATTTCGAACTGGAGAATCTCGAAGAGTTTCTTCCCGAAGAGGTTCTGGCTGAAGACGGCTTTGCCTATCAAACACTGCCCCACAAACATGGATGCGACGGGCACTTTGGAGTGCGCCTGAACCGGGTGAAGTAAACGCCCGGTCTTTATTGCAGATGTACTTTCAGAAAACTGCAGTGGCTGGATTACATCTGCGTTATGTCTATTAAACGCTGCCGCTTATCAAAATTTAATACATGAGTACAGAAGAAATACCCAAGCATTACGATCCTATTTCAACAGAAAAAAAATGGTCTGAATATTGGGATAAGAAGAACTACTTCCACTCTGAGCCGGACGATCGCGAACCCTTTACCGTTGTTATCCCCCCGCCAAACGTGACGGGAGTTCTGCATATGGGCCACATGCTGAATAATACCATCCAGGATGTGCTGGTTCGCCGGGCGCGCATGCAGAATAAAAACACCTGTTGGGTACCCGGAACGGATCACGCCTCAATAGCCACAGAAGCTAAAGTGGTACAGAAACTCCGAAAGCAGGGCGTTAAGAAAAGTGACCTCTCCCGCGATGAGTTTATGAAGCACGCGTGGAACTGGACCGATGAGCACGGCGGAATTATTCTTCAGCAGCTGAAAACCATTGGGGCATCCTGCGACTGGGAGCGAACCCGCTTTACTCTCGAAGATGAGCTGTATGAATCGGTAATTAGCTGTTTTATAGAGCTTTATGAGGATGGATTTATTTACCGCGGCAAACGGATGGTCAACTGGGACCCAGTGGCGCAAACGGCCCTGAGTGACGAAGAGGTTATTCACAAAGAGGTGCAGTCGAAACTCTATCACGTTCGCTATCGCATTAAGGGGAGCGATCAGTTTGTAACTATCGCCACCACCCGTCCGGAAACGATTCTGGCCGATACGGCCGTCTGTGTGCATCCCGACGATGAGCGATATAAAGATCTGATCGGCAAAACCGCCATCATTCCGATGGTGGAGCGGGAAGTGAAGATTATCGCCGATGAGTATGTTGATCCCGAATACGGAACCGGCTGCCTGAAAATAACGCCGGCTCACGATACGAACGATTATGATTTGGGAATCAAACACGGCCTCGACATTATAGACATGCTGAACGCCGACGGCACGCTATCAGAGCAGGCGGAACACTATGTTGGAAAGGATCGGTTCGAAGCCCGTAAACTGATTATTAAAGACCTGAAGAAGCAGGAGCTGCTTGTAAAAACCGAAGATATGCCGAACAAGATCGGCTACTCGGAACGGACCGATGCAGTGATTGAGCCCCGCCTGTCCCTGCAGTGGTTTTGCAAGATGGAGGAGTTAGGGAAGCCGGCACTCGACAACGTAATGAATGACGAGATTCAGTTCCACCCTGCAAAGTTCAAAAATAGCTATAAGCACTGGATGGAGAACATCCGCGACTGGTGTATTTCGCGCCAGCTCTGGTGGGGACACCGTATTCCGGCCTGGTACTACGGTGATGGCGAAGATCAATATGTGATTGCCCGCTCCGCTGAGGAGGCTCTCGTTAAAGCGCGCAGTAAATCGGGTCGGGAACTGACCATCGATCAGCTTAATCAGGATGAGGATGTACTCGATACCTGGTTTTCATCCTGGTTGTGGCCCATTTCTGTATTTGACGGCATCAATAAACCCGACAACAAAGAGGTCAGCTACTACTATCCTACTCAGGATCTTGTAACTGCGCCTGAAATCATGTTTTTCTGGGTAGCCCGAATGATTATGGCCGGCTATTATTTCAGAGATGAAAAACCGTTCAGCAACGTCTATTTTCATGGAATTGTACGGGATGAGAAACGGCAAAAAATGTCGAAGTCACTTGGCAATTCGCCCGATCCACTTGGGCTGATAGAGCAGTATGGTGCTGACGGAACACGTGTTGGGATGCTTTTTGCCTCCCCTGCCGGAAACGACCTGCTTTTTGACGAGGGACTTTGTGAACAGGGTCGAAATTTTTCCAATAAGATCTGGAACGCGTTCAGGTTTTTATCAATGAACAAGGAAGATGGTGTTGAATACACCCCCACCCTTGAACTCGATGATGAAAACCTGGCGGATCGATGGATGATCTCCCGGATCAAAAGTACGATGGCCGATGTTGAAAAAGATTTCGAAACGTACAGGCTCAATGAAGCTTTAAAGAAACTCTACTCCCTGGTATGGGACGATTTTTGCGACTGGTATATTGAGGTGTCCAAATCGGATACACCCGGCGAAAACATGCCTAAAGAGAATCTTGAGCGGGCGCTTGGCCTTTTTGAGCTCCTGATGAAGCTGCTCCATCCATTTATGCCGTTTATTACGGAAGAGATATGGCAGCGAATTGAGTCGCGTTCAGACAGTGAAGCCTTAACAATCAGTCAGTGGCCAACACTTGATGGCGAGCCTGACACAGATGCTCTGGAGCTCTTTGAGCTAATCCAGGAGCAGGTTTCTGCAATACGCAACATTCAGTCTGAGATGGGGCTTTCACCCCGGGAAGAGCTGGAGATACTGGTCAAACCGTCAACCGAAAGTGATGCTGAAAAGCTAAAATCGGAAAGCTGGATTTATCATAAATTTCTTTCCATTTCAGATATCACAATCAGCTCAGATATCGAAAAGCCGAAAGCGTCGGCTTCCGCCCTTGTTAAAGGTACCGAGCTTTTCATTCCGCTTGAAGGGTTAATTGATCTCGATAAAGAGCGGCTTCGAATTCAGAAAGAGATCAAAAAAGCGGAAGGATTTCTGAAAAGCGTGGAGGGCAAACTCTCGAATGAGAAGTTTGTCGAAAATGCTCCTGATGAGGTTGTTGAAAGAGAACGACAGAAAAAGGCGGATGCCGAGTCGGATATTAAACTACTCCGGCAAACACTCGAAAATCTAAGTGCATGATCTATGATAAAACTGACCAGCAGACTTCTCTTTTTGCTATTACTGAGCCTGTTTATCTCATGCAGCTCTGACAGGAACCAAGCGGAACAAACTTCAGAAATAACGCCTGTCTCCTGGGCGCAGGTTAGTGAGGACGGTCAGGGAATGCTGAACGTGCTGTATGTGCCGGCTGAAGGTTTTGCGTACGTCGGTGAAAACGGTGAGCTGACCGGTTTTACCGTAGCGCTTCTTGTCGATTTTGCCCGATTTCTTGCTGAGGAACATAACATTATGCTGGAGCTGAATTTTATTGAAGTTGAGAACTGGACAGATTTTTACAACACAATCGTAGATGGAAGCGACGGCATGATCGGAATGGGCAACGTAACCATTACCGAACAGCGCCGGAATGAGCTCACCTTCAGCCCCGCCTACATGACGAATATCGCATCGCTGATCACACACAGCGACGCCGATGAGCTTACTTCGTTCGAGGAGATGAGCAGAACGTTCAGTGGATTAAACGCCCTTGCGTTTGAGGGGACTCTCCACGAAGAGCGCCTGAGGGAGATCACCGAGAATTACTACCCCGATGCAGATATAGAATTTGCTCAGTCGAATGATATGATTATTGACCGGGTAAGTGGATCAAACTCTTACTTCGCCTACATCGATATCTACAACTATTGGCGGGCCGTTGACCGCGGGGCATCGATTCAGCGTCATGAAATCGGAGACGAAGCCGCCGAGCAGTTTGGCTACATCATGCCTTTAAACACCACCTGGGAACCTATCCTCACTGAATATTTCGCACAGGATGGTGGTTTACTCCAGACCGACCGCTATCGAAAGATGATGGCCGAACACCTGGGCGAGCAGCTCGCAGAACTGCTGATGAACGCCCACCTGGAAAGGCAGTAAGAGACACTTACGAATCTCAAATTATTCCGTAAGATTTCACCGCTGAGCCGCGGGGACGCGGAGTGAAATATACTTCGTCGGGCGATTGTCCTTTATGTCCGACGAATCTCCATGCTCTTGAAATCAGAAAAGGCAACTAAACTCCCCCTTTCCTAAAGGGCTCCTCTTTTATCCCGCTTAAGCGAAACAGAGGGGATTTCAGCCGAGGGACCTATTACAGTTTTTAACTTGAATCAAAAGGCGTAT
>CAZKIZ010000129.1:0-8542 GCA_964552935.1 uncultured Rhodohalobacter sp.
TTTGTCATGGACAGCAGATCACGCATCAAGTGCGAGATGACGCCCTTTTTGGACTGATTTCACCATTAGTTTTAATCGAACATAGGTCTCTACCAATCCCGGTAACCATTCTACAAATATACCATGAACCACAGAAGCGATTGACATTTCAATACCAATCAGATAGGCCTTATCTTAAGCCCACTATCAGTAAACATACCATAAGAAATTATACAAACGTCTGACATGAAAAGAGTTGTTGTAACAGGACTTGGAGCGCTTACCCCCGTTGGAAACAGCGTGAACGAATTTTGGAATTCCGTTAAAGAGGGAGAGAGCGGTGCCGCCCGCATCTCGAAATTTGATCCCTCCGAATTCCGCACACATTTTGCAGCCGAGCTAAAAGAGTTTAACCCCAAGGATCACCTCGACAGAAACGAGATCAAGCGAACAGATCCGTTTACGCAGTATGCGCTGGTTGCCACAGAAGAAGCGGTAAAGGATTCAGGTCTCGAGTTTGATAAAATGGACCCGTTCGACACGGGTGTGATCTGGGGAACCGGTCAGGGTGGAATGCTTACCTTCGAGGAAGAGGTCAGGAATTATGCTGCCAATGATTTCAAACCGAGATTCAGCCCGTTTTTTGTGCCGCGACTGATTATGAATATGGCCTCAGGAATGATCTCCATGAAGTATAACCTGATGGGAATTAACTACTCCACGGTTTCAGCATGCGCTACTTCA
The DNA here is from genome assembly GCA_964552935.1 of uncultured Rhodohalobacter sp. GTDB lineage: Bacteria > Bacteroidota > Rhodothermia > Balneolales > Balneolaceae > SW132. Next base: position 724 of record CAZKIZ010000129.1, read on the forward strand.
AACACGGCCATCATGGATGCGTTTAACTATATCCGCTGGGGCAAAGCCAAAGTCATTATTACGGGCGGTTCAGAAGCGCCGATTACCGAAGCCTCGTTTGGCGGGTTCTCCGCCATGAAGGCGATGAGCACGCGGAATGATGATCCTAAAACGGCATCGCGGCCGTTTGATGTGGAGCGCGACGGTTTTGTGATGGCCGAGGGAGCGGGAACGCTTATCCTTGAAGAGTATGAGCATGCCAAGGCCCGCGGAGCTACCATTTATGCCGAAGTAGCCGGTGCGGCCATGACCGCCGATGCCTACCATATTACAGCCACACATCCGGAGGGATTAGGCGCTGCCGAAGGAATGAGACGAGCTGTTTCCGATGCTGAATTGAATATGGAGGATGTGGATCACCTGAATATGCACGCTACCTCAACCCCCGTAGGCGATATCAGCGAAATCAACGCTATCAAAAAAGCGTTCGGAGATGATCCAAAACATCTGAATATCACTGCTACAAAATCAGTTACCGGACACATGATGGGTGCTGCAGGTGCAGGCGAAGCCATCATTACAATAAAAACGATTCAGGACGGTATTGTTCCGGGGACTATAAATACGGAAAACATCGATCCCGAAGTACCCAAAAATCTCGATATTGTCTTCGGAGATTCCATTGAAAAAGAGATTAACGTTGCGATGAGTAACACCTTTGGGTTTGGCGGGCACAACGGCATTGTGATGTTTAAGAAAATGAATTGAGGGTGATTAATCAGGCAGGCGGAATTCAAGCAGAAATCCGGGACTAACGGCGTACACTGTCTGAGGCTGGTTTGGAAAGCTGTCCAGGCTGCTGATGTTCTGAACAGATTCTCCGGTATCACCCCGGACCAGCGCATAGCTTCTGTAGTGGCTGTAGTTTCCGCTTCGCTGTAATCTTAAATGGTGTAAAAGCCCGGAACTGAACAGCAGAATATCACCGTTGTCGCGCAGGTGAATGAGCTCCATCAGGTTGCTGATCCGTACCGCTTCCCCCATTACCGGCTGAAATGGAGTCAGATCAGGGTTCTCAATTTCTGCAAACTCTTCTGCTTCAAGTACAATGCTTTGATGGTGCTCAAAATTTCTGTAGATAAACAGGTAAGGAAGAGCGGGAAATGCCGCCGCTATGTCGCTGCGGTTGTTCATGGATAAAATCAGGTTATTGTAACCACCGGGATGTTTTCCTGCGGGTACAATCCTCGGAATCGCTTCAAAAATGGTTGAGTCGGGATTCTCTTTGGCTACCAAAGAAAGCAGCTGGCGGCCGCTTTCTGATACTCTGAACCCGGAGGCTTCTTCATGCTGAAAAGCGATATGTTCGCGATTCATAACCACACTTCCCTGCGTGTAATAGGAATTGTTGAAAGGGATTGATTCGATCAATTCGTAATCAGCGTCATAAATATGGATCTGTTTTCTGCCATCATCATAGATGTAGAGCTGTTCACCATCACTCATAATACTGGCCGGACGCTGCAGTTCATTTCCGCCAATTTGCGTAACAGTTTCTCCATCTATTGTGATGGCCGCAATGTTGACAGATGAATATTCCATCACTATGAGATGCTCGCCAAAGGGTTTTACCTGGGTCGGCTCGCCGGTGGAAAACGTTTCGTCCGTGGAAATTCGGGGCTGCATGATGCGTTCAGCCGGAATTTCCAATGTGTCGATCTCACCGTGATGGAGCGAAATCCATGAGATGGGCGCACTGCGGAGAATCTCATTTAATTTTTCTGATTCAGTAACGGGGGGAGATGGCGTATCATCAGTCAGAAAGAACCACGCTGCAGCGATAAGAAGAACTACAAAGAAAAAGACAATAAATTTCTTCATGCAGAAGAAGATCTGTTAATTTTATTTTAAGACAGGCCTGCCGATCATAGCAGTGTGTGTAAGATGATACCCCTGTAAAAGCCGAAAGCAATATACTAAAGAGTCAGAGGATACCGAATATTGTTTCTAATAAACGTTAGACCTTTTTAAAAAATGTGTGCGTAAAGGTGTTCGTTTTACCAACAGTTTCAGTAACAGGTTTTCTACTCTATGTCGGATAAAAGCTGATCCAGATCACTGCGGCTGTAATAAATTCCGGCTGAAACAACCCCTTCAATAGTATCATGAAATGGGATCGATTCCAGCGGATTGGAGCTGAGCAGTATCAGATCGGCGCGGGCCCCGGGAATGACTGCACCGGAACGATTTTCCTCACCCAGATAGCGGGCAACATTAAGGGTACCGGTTTTGAGCGCCTCGAAGGGAGTAAGGCCCGCATTTACCAGAAGCTCCAGTTCACGGTGAGCGGAGTAGCCGGGCGGGTTGAAAATCTGGGGAGCATCGGCTCCAAGCATAATTCCGGCGCCGGCCCGGTGCAGCGCGTAAAGCATGCGGTCTCTGAGCTCAAGAAATGCTTTCGCCTGCTCAGCATCGTAATCATCCTGCTCACGGAGATTGTTCACAAAACTTACCCAGTTGTTCACCGTTTCGGCAGGCAAATACTCCATTCCCGGCCAGTTTCTCATTTTATCAGTCGAGAGCTCCGGGTTGAATACGTTGTGGAGCAGCGTGTGCGTGGGAACATTCCATACCCCGGCTTCTGCTGTCATTCTTGCGGCCTCCTCAATCTTTGATTCATCTATGTCGTACGTCAGGTCATAGCCGAAATATATGATCGATGGATCTTCACGATCTTCCGGGTCACCGGCCAGAAACTCAATATATCGGTCCAGGTGGTCAATAGACCCTTTTCCGGCTTCAAGGCTGCGTTCAAGGCCCACGGCATGTGAGATATGTCCGGAAAACTCTATACCCAGGCTGTTGGCTTCATCGGTGATGGCTTCAAACTCCTCAACGCTGAGGCCGGGGTGAAATTTCAGAAGGTCGTAGCCCGCCTCAACCTGTTCACGAACCATTTGGCGGCCTGTTTCAGGATCGGTTACAGAGTTTCCGCTGAACGAGGGACCCGAAGTGAAAATTCGCGGACTGACAATGCTGTTTGATTCTGCCTGATCTCTGAGCTCCAGGTGAGCTGGGTGGCCAAGCATTCCCCGTATGGTCGTAATGCCCTGTGTAAGGTAAAGTACAAGTGCATCCTTCATAGCCTGCTCTCCCTGGCCCGGCTGGGGAATATGAGCGTGCATCTCTGAGAGCCCGGGCATAACATAATATCGGCCCGTTACCACAACGGCTTCCTCAGGTATCGAAACGTCATCTGCACCACCAATCAGTGTGATCTCCCCGTTCTCAATAAGAATAGTTTGATTCTCAATAATCTGATCGTTCTCCATGGTCAATACATGAACATCCTGCAGAGCAAGAGTCTGGCTTTGTGCCGCGCAAATCGCAAATAGCGATAAAACAAGGGTGATAATTATTTGAACCTGATTCTTGAAAGTCATGGCGCTGGGTGTTTGGTGATGAGTTTCATGAAAGAGCAGATAGTTTTGCTGCTGAAATGCTCAGATAATCCACTTTAATGAAAAGATTCTACTTGAGCAAAAACTATTCCTGATCTTGTTGTTCACTTGAGATCCAGCACAAACATATTCCCCCATCCAACCGCATAATATCGGTTGGGAACGGATGGCGATGAGGCAAGGCTCTGAATAGTCATGATCTGCTCTCCTGTTTCTTCGTGCTCCAAGTAGTAGCTTTTGTAATGGTGATATTCTCCACTGTCCGATCGCTTTAAATGGTGGAGCAGCCTAAAACTGACCATCAGAATATCCTCATTATCCATCAGGTAGAAGGTACTATAGAGGCTTCTTGCTCCAACACCGTCACTTCCAACCGGCGGGAAAGGACGCAGCGATGGGTTGTCGAGCGTATCGAAATGGGCGGCTTCAAGGGCGATTGTGTGGGTTGGGGTGAAATCATCGGAAGAGTAGAGAAACAGGTATGGGAGTCCGGAAAACGCAGCCAGAAGAGAGTTCCTGCTGTTTAGCGAAGTCATCATATTGTTATGCACGGATGGCTGCATGCCGGGTGGTACAATACGCCCGATTATACTGGTAATGGTATAGTCGGGCTGGTCAATCAGCCTGATATCGATCATGCCTAGATCGGGCTCAGGCGCATGCATGGATGATGCGTCCTGGTTTTGAAAAACAAGATAACTGGAGTTTATTGAGACCTGCTGTTGGTTAAAGGCTATTTCATCGAGCGGAACTGTTTTGTGTACGTTAAAATCCCGGTCAAAAAGAGTTAATCTTTTAAGACCGTGATCGTATACGTAAAGATGTTCGCCATCGGTTCCAAGTGCCCTGGGGTATTCGAACTCAGCCGGCCCGCGTCCACTTCTGCCCACCCGTCGTACCGGTGTTCCCTGTTTGCTGAGGGCTGTTACATTTCCGGATCCAAACTCTATGGTGATCAGATAGTTATTGAAAAGCGTTAAATGGGTAGGCCGGTTTACGTAAAGCGTATCGTTTACAAATAGCTGCTCTTCAAAGAAATGGTCGGTCGGGACTTTTAATGTATCAATAGGCACATTGTTTAGTGAGATCAGGCTGATCGGTGCCTGACGGAGCATTTGATTGAACGGTTCAGACGCAGTTTCGGGAGGGATGTAGGGTTCATCGGCACTGCTGCAGGAGATCATCATCAACGAAAAAAGCAGCAAAAAACTTTTGAAAAAAGAGGACATGGCAGGTTTCTGAGGTGACTGAAACCATAGTTACTAAAAAGATAAGAATAATCAAAGGCGAAAAAATGCCGGCTTTTATCTGCGGGCTGAAGATAAAATCTGGCCGGAGGGTGCATCTTCCGAAAGAGTGATAATCAATCGTCCGTCGCGATCACTTTTCAGGCGGTTTTCATCAGCGGCGCGCTGCAGAGCGAGCGAATAGAGTTCTTCCACGAGTTCAGGATCCAGCTCACCTCTATCTGTCCGGTCAATGGCACCGTCACTGTTTGTGTCCCAGTATATGCCAAGGAGGGTCCATTGATGATCGTAGATCAGAAGCCTGTTCTGAAACTGATTACCCTCAGATCTGATGGACTCCACGATGAGAGTGTAGTCATCAGTTACTGTTTCAAATAATCGGTTTCTCTCAATCTCTTTGAACTGATTCATCTCTTTGGCAATTTCCATTCCCGCCATGTAGATTCTGTTGGCTTCTTCAAGGCTGACCGGCCCGCTAAGCACGCGGTCAATCACGCCGGTTTGATTATAATCCATCGCCCGGAATAGAATGGTTTCGTTGTCCCTGAGGATCAAAAAGTTTGCGGACTCTCCATCCTCATTAAAAAATCCTGCGATTTCATAATGTGTGTCTTCGAACTCAAATATGAAAAGTGAGTGGCCGGGCCGCTGACTGAACAGGGCGCATCCTGCCATCAAAAACAGAAGAGATATTGATATGATTGCAGGAAACTTCATAAGGTAGAATAAGAAGTTATACTACCTCATTTTATTCAAGAAACGTGAGATTTCCAAATACCGGCGCAGAAATCAAATCAAACCGAGGGCAAGCATGGATCGCGTCACTTTTTTGAACCCTGCGATATTGGCGCCGTGAACATAGTTGCCGGAAGTTCCATACTCTTCAGCTGTATCGCGGCACGTGGTGTGAATCCGTTTCATGATCTGCTGAAGGCGTTTGTCTGTCTCTTCGAACGTAAGGGCGTCGCGACTGGCGTTTTGATGCATCTCCAGTGCAGACACAGCTACTCCTCCCGCATTGGCTGCCTTACCGGGTCCGAACAGAATATCGGCATCGTGAAGAATGTCAATCGCTTCCAGCGTTACGGGCATGTTGGCTCCTTCAGCTACTACGCTGCAACCGTTTTCGGCTAGCTTTTCGGCATCCTCTTTCTGCAGCTCATTCTGCGTGGCACACGGAAGTGCAACGTCGCACTCTAAATCCCAAATGGATCGGTCATCAAAAAATTCAGCTCCATCCTTTCTCTCGGCATACTCCTTAATTCGTCCCCGTTCTACCTGCTTGATCTGCTTCACCAGGTCAAGGTCAACTCCCTCTTTATCGTGTACAAACCCATCTGAGTCGGAGCAAGCAACCACCTTGCCCCCCAATTCATGAATTTTTTCGATGGCGTACGTTGCCACATTACCTGAGCCGGAGACCAGGAATGTTTTCCCATCAATATCTTTGTCAGATTCAGCAAGAATTTCACGTACAAAATAAGCCAGCCCATAACCGGTAGCTTCATTCCGGACAAGGGTGCCGCCCCATGCAGGATCTTTGCCGGTGATCATACCTGATTCGTACTGATTAACAATTCGTTTATACTGTCCGAAAAGATATCCGATTTCACGGGTGCCTACGCCAATATCTCCCGCCGGTATATCACGGTTCTCCCCAAGATGGCGATAGAGCTCCGTCATAAAGCTTTGGCAAAATCTCATAATTTCGCTGTCTGATCGTCCGCGGGGATTAAAATCAGCACCGCCCTTTCCGCCGCCAATCGGTTTGCCGGTGAGCGCGTTTTTGAAGATCTGTTCAAACCCGAGAAATTTAATTATGCTCAAATTTACCGATGGATGAAACCTCAAGCCTCCTTTATACGGTCCGAGCGCACTATTGAACTCCACACGAAATCCCCGGTTTACATGAATTTCACCGTCATCATCCTGCCAGGGCACACGGAAAATAATCTGCCGTTCAGGCTCGCTGATCCGCTCGAGGATTTTCTTGTCAAAACAGTCGGGATCTTCTTCCAAAACCGGATTAAGCGATCCGTAGACCTCACGAACAGCTTGCAGGAACTCAGTTTGCCCCTCATTTAAGTCTTCAATGGCGCTGATCGCCTCATTCAAGCGTTTTTCTGTGGATTGATTTTTATTCATGTCCTTTAATTTGAAAGAGTTCAGTGTGGTGGGGCGATTTACAAAACGTCAGAACTGCAAAACTCCTAAACCCATCATTTTTTCTTCGCATCTATAGCATGCAGTGCGTGCGGAATTGCTTCAAGCCGCTCTTTTTGGATGGGTTTGCCCGTGGCGGTGCAGATTCCATATGTTTTTGATTCGATACGCTCAAGTGCAGCTTCAATGAGCTTTAGTTTTTCACGCTGCTTTTCGAGCAGCTGAAACGTGGTTTTCTTTTGCTGAGCATCACTGGCAACATCTCCCGGGTGATGGTCGGTGCCTGACTGAACATCATCTGCATTTGATTCTACATCTTCGGCAGATGATTTAAGAGTTTCAATTTCTTCTTTGGTCTCTTTCCTGTTCTTCTTAAGTACTTTTTCGAAATGATCCAGTTCATCTTCTGACAGATGAGTTCTAAACTTCTCTTTCTCTTTGGTCATAACATGTAAGTTTAAAGTTTATAACTGTTTTATATAACAACGGATTCCTCATAGTATCCATTCGATCACTCATCTTTCATCTCACATGGTGATCCGTGCCCGGGCTTATCGCAACAAGGCTCAATTTTAAAGGCGCCCTGTTATCTATCATCTGCTATCTGCTATCTGAAATACTGCAATAAAGACTCGTCGGACGAAAACTGCAATCGTCCGATGAAAGTGCTTCATTATTGTATGCCCAATATTTGTTTGATGTGTCTCTCTGCCTCTTTTTCATCCCGTATAGCCGATAGTTCCGGAAGCCGGTCACTGTAGGCGTTGGTAAACCAAATGGAGAGTATTTCCATCACGCCGGGGTAGTTAAGCTGAAGCTGCTGAAGGCTGGGAGATTTGATCACCTGGAGAGATGGATCAGCCGGAATGGATATAATGATTTGGCTGGCGGTTTCTCCGTTGGTAAACTCCATCAGCGCAACAGGTATCACGTTAATAACGGACCCCTGGCTGATGGCAGGCGCCAGGA
>CAZKIZ010000130.1:0-8502 GCA_964552935.1 uncultured Rhodohalobacter sp.
GTCGTTGATCGATGTCATCTTTCTCGGTGCTCGGTATTACGATCGACAGAAGCAAAACTCGTCCCACTACCGGAGGAGCCAGTGCGTTGGCCACAAACACCATCGATTCCGCGTTGGCCGGGTTCGAAATAGGAAGCAGCACAAGCGGACTCAACCCTCTAAGACGTACCAGATCGGGATCGAGGGCCTGTTCGGATGCCTCAATCGCCTGGGCTTTTTTAACGAAAAAGGAGACGAAGAGTGCCGCACCGATGATAAGCCAGAGAAGGGATATAAACCCGGCGGCCGGAACCGCAATGGCCTGAAATATGGCCAGTCCCAAACAGGCGATCATGCCCACGATGGGAAGCGCCGGGAAAAACGGCGCGCGGAACGTCTCACTTTATTTATACGAGCGGTTTCGCATCAGTATCATAATCACGTGGGCCAACGCAAAAGTAATCAGAAAAATTAAACTGGAGGCGGCACCGGCTGCGGCAACGTCCGGCAAAATGAGAACGAGCAGACCCACAATTCCGCAGGTTACCAGGATGGATGTAATAGGGGTGCCATGTTTTTCATCGATATTGGAAAGCTGGTGATTCAGCGTTCGATCGTTGGCCATTCTGAGAGAAATCCGGGAAGCTGCAAAAAGATTGGCCTGAAGTGCGGAGAGCATCGAAAAGATACCGGCAATCAGCACGAGCCAAAAACCAAAAGCTCCGAGATAGTTCTGCGCGGCAATGGCGAGCACGGTCTCCGGGTTTTCACGGCTCATTTCTGTGATAGATTCACCCGGCAAAACACCCACGGTCGACATCACAAACAGCAGCGGAAGGTATATCGACAGACCGACCACAAGGGTTCCCACCATCGCTTTCGGGATGTTCTTTTCGGGATCCTTAATTTCTCCGGCAGCAGATCCGATCAGGTCAAACCCCTGCATTGCAATAAACGTGTAGCCCATAGCGGCAATCACTCCGCTGAATCCGCCCGAGAAAAACGGGGCGAGGCTCCGGGTAATGTGGGAGAAAGGAGTTTGAACAAACACAGCCAGACCCCCGGCGATAAGAATCGCAAAGACCACAAGTTTACCGATGTTTATAAATGCTCCACCGTCGCCGGTGCCCCTGGTAAGGCTGAAACCGAAATACCCGATGGCGGCAAGGGCCAGCAGAGCCGGCAGCCAGCTGAAATCAAGAATGCCGGTAAACATGCCCGCAGGGATCTGCTGAAGGGCAAATATGGCAAATGCACCAAACCCAAGCGCGTACAGAACAGCGGCCACCAGGGAGGCGAACCATACGATCCACCCCACACCAAACGCTACCTGCAGCGAGAGCGCTTTCTTGGCGTACGTGTAGGTACCACCCGACTGCGGATTTGCTGACGCCATCTCGGCAAAACTGAGCGCCGTAATCAGGGCGATCACTCCATTTATTACGAATGCAAGAATTGCCGACGGACCGCTCACCGCAAACGCCACACCGGCCAGCGCCAGAATCCCGCCGCCGACCATGGCGCCAACACCAATGCCGATCGCTCCGAAAAATCCGATTGTCCGCGCCGCTGTTGTAGAAGTTGTGTCTGTACTCAAAGTGAATTCAGGTTTTAAATATTGTGAGACGTAAGATCGATATTCTGATCATGCAAGATAACATAGATAGGAATAATTCGATTTTTAAATTGGAGGAATTTTTGAGAACCGGGTCTTATCTCAACTTCCGCAAAATGGTGTTGTAGTGGCTACAAAATAAGTTTCATTTAAAACAGCAGATCGTTTGCAAAATAAATGGTAGTCACCTTTTAATGGGTATAAGCCAGCCCCGTTTCGGGGCGGCATATCCGTAGCCCTACGGGAATGCGAAGCATTTCCGTGGGGTAAAAAGATGCCTCAATAAAAAGGAAGCACCGTAGGTGCGGCATCATTCGACCTCTGAATACATTATGGGTAAATATGGGCTGGTAATTTTGCGAGGGTACAGATATATCGCACCTACGGCGCTCCTATTTTCATACTCACTCTTACCCCCGGGCCACCGCTTTGCGCTGACCTGGGGCTACGAACATGGCGTCCCAAGCGGGACTTTCCTTATCTGAATCATTGCTAATTTAGTAATCCATGAGATCGAAAATACAATTCGAAAGGGCAGTATATGGAATGCAGAACAGGAGGTTTATCCAGTTATAGGAACATGGGTGTTGTACTACAGATCGTCGCATAAAGATTACTGAAGCTGATTCTATAGGTTTCGCGGAAGTTGAATTAGGGATCTCAGGAAAAAAGCCTGAGATAGAACTAAATACGAGCATCACGGCAATATTTTTAGATATAAAAAAGTAGGCTTCAGGCTGATTGAGAAATACGATGCGCTGGTGAATAATCCGGATTAATAGAGTAATCGAAAATCATCAATCATTAGAGGCCCCTCAGGATGGTTGGCTTCAGATTAAGATCCTTTCACATCGAACATTTAATTAAATAGATTCTGATAATTTTACTATAATGGAATCGCCGGAAAAATGAACATTTCGAAGTTGGCTTTTGAAAGTTCCGGTTTTTTGGAGAAATGCATTTACGATATTCAGATATCAGTGCAATTTTTCGCCAAAATTAATTAAATAGCGATCTAAAAGTAAATTGCTTTAGGTTAAACAATATCATGCAGAACACCGATGTCCGAATGTGTTGTGTTCGGTACAGAAGTGTGTCTCTCAATCAGCAGGAATGAACTCAATACACATTTTACTGGCTGAAGATAATGAAGGAGATATTCTTCTCATTAAAGAAGCTTTCAAAGAAGGCCGGGTATTGAACACAATCAGTACTGTAAAAGACGGTGAAAAAGCTGTTCTCTACTTGAAAAAAGAGGGCATCTATGCGGAATCTATAACTCCTGACCTGATTTTGCTCGACGTAAATATGCCGCGAAAAAACGGGCATGAGGTTCTTGAGTTTATCAAAAACGACGAGACTTTTAAACAGATTCCGGTGATCATGCTTACTACGTCTTCATCCGAGAATGACATTATGAAGTCATATAAGAATCATGCGAATTGCTATATCACCAAGCCGGTAGAAATTGACGATTTCCTGCAGGCCATTAAAAAGATTGAGAGTTTTTGGATTCATCTGGTAAAACTCCCTTCGAAGGGGTAAGGGGATAACTTTTTATGAAACAGCACGAAAAACAGTATAGTTTTTTTGTAATTGAAGATAGCAGGGGAGACTTTGCTCTGACAGGAGAATACCTCAACGAACAGTTTGAGCTTCCTTCAATTACGCGCGCTGCTACATTTCAAGAGGCCCATCGGATCTTTGATAACGTACCTGCAAACTCGTTCGACTGTATACTGCTCGATTTATCCCTGCCCGATAAAAGCGGTGAAGATCTGATTGAGGCCGTTGTAAAGATGTCGGAAAATACGCCAATCGTAGTGCTTACAGGTTATCCTGACCTCGACTTCAGCGTAAAATCTCTTTCAAAAGGAGTGTCCGACTACCTGCTTAAAGATGAAGTAACTCCGCAGGTACTCTACAAAGCAATTGTCTTTAGTATAAAACGGTCCGACTTTTCCGATAATATTAAAGAGTCGGAAAAAAAATACAGGGATCTGTTTGAGCATAGCCCGGAACCGATGTGGCTTGTAGATCATGTGACAAATGAATTTCTTGATGTAAACAATGCAGCTGTTGAACAGTACGGCTACAGTAAAGATGAATTTCTGGCTATGAAAGAGGCCGATATTCATGACAAAGAGCAGGCGGATCCGGCAGAGAGGTTACGGAACGTGTCGGCAGAACCGGGTGTGACCGATGAAGTAAAACATCAAATCCACAGAAAAAAAAGTGGTGAGCTCGTACACGTCGAGGTTGAGTCAAGCAATCTTTCTCACAGGGGAAGAAATGCAAGTCTTGTGCTGGCAAATAACGTAACTGAAAAGATCAGATCAGAAAAGCAGCGTAAACTGCTCGAATCCGTTATCACAAATACCAGTAAATCGGTCATTATACTGGAGACTCCCGAATCAGGCCCCGAACCAAAAATCATGTATGTAAACAGCGGGTTTAGTGAGAGTACGGGCTATACGACATCTGATGTTATGGGTGCAACAATCGGTAAACTATTTGATGAAAGCACAGATGCCGAAGATGCCGAAAAGCTGAAGAGTGCACTGATTAATCGGGAATCTCACGAAACAGAACTGCTGATCAGCAGGAAAGATGGCAGCACATTTTGGTTTCATCTTTCAATAGTGCCCGTAAAAAGCGCAGGCGGAGATCTCTCGCACATGGTCATTACCGGACAGGATATGACGAAGCGACGCATATCGGAGGAGAAACTCCAGAACTCATTGAAAGAGAAAGAAATACTTCTTTCAGAAATTCATCATCGTGTAAAGAACAACCTTGCGCTGGTCTCGGGAATGCTGCAGATGCAGGTGTTCGACGAAGAGAATGAAGAGGTGCTGAATAAACTCAACAACAGCATGCTTCGAGTTGAAACGATGGCAAGTATCCACCAGCTCCTGTATGAATCGAGCAGCTTTTCAAGGCTGGAGTTTTCAAAAATTATCGATAAGCTTATTAAAGCGACTCACAGCTCGTTCAGCGCGGATAAAGAGATTGAAATAGAGGTTGAAACTGAGCCGTTTGAGCTAAATATTAACCAGGCAGTTCCCTGTGCGCTCATCATCAACGAAGTGATTACCAATGTCTATAAGCATGCGTTTAAAGGACGTGATAAAGGGTGGATCCGGGCAAAACTTAGCCACGATAATAGCCGCGTTACCTTTAAAATGGAAGATGACGGATTGGGTTTACCGGATGGATTCGACATGTCGAACCTGAGCTCCCTGGGTACAAAAATTATCACAGCGCTTGTGAAACAGCTTGGGGGCACGTTTGAACTTACCCCCCGAAAAGAAGGCGGCACTACATTCCATCTGGAGTTTCCTGTAAAGGATGAAAAAGGGACAAAGAATGGAACGGATTGATTTGTTTAGCACATCTGAATCTGAACATGTATTTTAACAATCTTACCTCTCACTACAGCGCTCAGTTTTCACAAATTTATAGAAACTTAATCTGAATAATAATGTCTGATAGTAAAGAGAAAAAAATCGTCCACATTCATCTTGGTGAACGTCACTACAAAACAACATTAACGGCCGGCCGGCACGAACTGCTGGCCGACGAACCTGAATCTGCCGGCGGAAAAGATGAGGGGCCTGATCCCTACGATTACCTGCTGATGTCCCTGGGATCATGCACAGCAATCACGCTGCAGATGTATGCGGATCGAAAGAAGTGGCCTGTTGAGGATATTTTCGTAGAACTGCGCCATTTTAAAGATCATGCTGACGACTGTGAAGATTGCGATGAAAAATCAGCAAAAATTGACAAAATAGAGAAAGAGCTCATCATTAAAGGGGATCTGGATAAAGAGCAGCTTGATAAACTCCTTGAGATATCTGAGAAATGCCCGGTTAATAAAACGCTGAAAGGATCTATCGAGATGAAGACGACGGTTTCCGGAAAATAGCATTAAGCTGAATCCGTGTTGGATTGACACTCAATCAACCGTTATCTTACTGCTTATTATCAAACAGAAGCCGGCCTCCAGGCCGGTGTAACACATTGTGCATGCCCCTAAAATACATCTATTTCGACCTTGATAACACCCTGTTAGATCACAATAAAGCGGAATCCAAGTCTCATAAGGCCATCTACGATCATTACCCGGCTCTTCGAAAAACAACGCTTAATGAATGGCTGGAGACGTATAAGATTGTAAATCATAATCTGTGGGTAAAGTACCAGGATGGGGAAATTGATCGGGATACGCTGCACTTCTCCAGGTTTCATGACACAATGGAAGAGCTTGGCCTTTCCACGGAAAACAGCGAAGAAGTTGGTGTCACCTACATGCAGAAATACCGAAATTTTTGGGATTGGGTTGATCAGGCAGAAGAGACGTTAAAGCTTGCCAGCCATTCGTTTGGCGTGGGGATTATAACAAATGGTTTCAAAGAGACGCAGCACAAAAAATTTGAAAAGCTGGCGCTCCATAAATATACCGGCCATATGATTATATCGGAGGAGCTTGGGGTTTTGAAACCGCATCATAAAGTTTTTGATTACGCAACGGAAACGGCGGGAGTGGAACGTGAAGAGATTCTGTACGTTGGCGATTCTTACTCATCGGATGTGATGGGCGGTATAAATGCCGGCTGGAAGACCGCTTGGTTTACCGGCGTTGTGGGAGAAGAGGAGGCTGAAGAGAAGCCCGATTTTATGTTTGATAAGTTCGCCGACCTTCAGGAGTATCTGAACCTGAACGGTAAAATGGGCTGAATCGTCCCGTCCACACCAAAATGAATTTCATTTGACTGCTTTTAGTGGAATTTGACAAATTTAAGAATTGAACGCAGGTTTTTAGAGAACGTAAGCCCGCAAATGCATCGGATTAAAAGAGTGAGATGTTGTATTTTGCGATGATATTCCAAACTTCAAAAAGTACTCAAAACATGTCCGCAACGATTGCCAAGGAACCAGAAGTAACGCTCGAACTCGCTATTGAACACGGTTTGAATGAGGAGGAGTACGAAATGATCAAATCCTTTCTCGACCGCACCCCCACCTTTTCAGAGCTCGGTGTTTATTCTGTGATGTGGAGCGAGCACTGCTCCTATAAAAACTCCATTCTGGAAATTAAGAAACTGCCCCGCAGCGGTCCGCAGCTCCTGGTTGATGCGGGCGAAGAGAACGCGGGACTTGTGGATATCGGCGACGGGATGGCGTGTGCGTTCAAAATTGAGAGCCACAACCATCCCTCCGCCATTGAACCGTACCAGGGCGCAGCTACGGGAGTGGGTGGTATCCACCGTGATATTTTCACGATGGGAGCAAGGCCGGTTGCGTCACTGAACTCTCTGCGGTTCGGTTCGATGGATGAACCCCGCGTGCGCTACCTGCTGGATGGTGTGGTGCGTGGAATCTCCGATTACGGAAACTCGTTTGGAGTTCCGGTTGTGGGAGGTGAAATCTGTTTTGATGAGGCATATGAAGGCAATCCGCTTGTGAACGCAATGAGTGTAGGACTGGTAAAAGTGGGCGAAACGGCATCGGCCATCGCCAAGGGAATCGGCAACCCTGTAATTATTGTGGGTGCAAGCACCGGCCGGGATGGAATTCATGGCGCTACATTTGCATCAGAGGAGATCAGTGAAGCGAGCGAAGCGAAACGTCCAAGCGTGCAGGTGGGCGATCCGTTTACCGAAAAACTTCTTCTGGAAGCAAGTCTTGAAGTGCTGAAAACCGGCGCTGTGATTGGTATGCAGGATATGGGTGCAGCGGGAATTGCCTGCTCATCATCAGAAATGACGGCAAAAGGGGGGGAGGGTATGCGCCTTGACCTCGATAAAGTGCCGATGCGTGAGGATGGAATGACGGCCTATGAGCTCTTGCTAAGTGAAAGTCAGGAGCGTATGCTTGTGGTTGCTAAAAAAGGGCGTGAGCAGGATGTCATTGACGTATATGAAAAATGGGATCTGAATGCCGTGGTTATTGGCGAAGTAGTGGAGGGGAAAAATGTAACCTACCTGAAAGATGGTGAGGTGAAAGCCGATATCCCGGCCGACTCGCTTGTGCTGGGTGGAGGAGCTCCGCAGTACGAACGGGAGGCGATCAGACCCGCATATCTTGATGATGTACAAAATTTTGATTTCAAAACTCTTACCCATCCCGGCGACCATAACGCCACGCTCGAATCTCTGCTGAAAGCCCCCAACATTGCCTCGAAGCGATGGGTTCATGAGCAGTATGATACGATGGTAAGGACCAACACGGTGAACGCTCCGGGAGCCTCAGATTCAGGCGTGATACGGATTAAAGGAACAAACAAAGGCCTTGCCGTAAAAACTGACTGTAACGGTCGATATGTTTATCTCAATCCCCGGCGCGGGGGACAGATTGCGGTTGCTGAAGCTGCACGGAATGTAGTCTGCAGCGGGGCAAAGCCTGTTGCCATTACCAACTGCCTAAATTTTGGGAATCCTTATAAGCCCGAAGTGTACTGGACCTTCAGAGAAGCTGTTGGCGGAATGGGTGACGCATGCCGGGCGCTGAACACACCGGTAACGGGCGGGAATGTGAGTCTCTATAATGAGAATCCTGAAGGAGCGATTTTCCCGACTCCGGTCATTGGAATGCTCGGTATCGTGGAAGATCTTGAGAACCATACGATGACGCCCGGATTTAAACAGAAGCACGATATCATCTACTACCTGGGCGGCAAAAGAACAGGACTGGGCGGCAGTGAGTATCTTAAAACAGTGCACGGATTAACGTCAGGAGATGCGCCTGAACTCGATCTCGATTTTGAGGTAAAACTTCAGAAAACACTTCTTGAAGCGATTCAGGGAGGCAAAGTGAATGCGTCTCACGATATATCAGAAGGCGGAATTGCTGTAACGCTTGCTGAAATGGCAATCTTCTCAGGCCTTGGAGCCAATGTTTCA
>CAZKIZ010000131.1:0-8413 GCA_964552935.1 uncultured Rhodohalobacter sp.
ACAGTAAAACTAACAATCAATAATAACGGTCAAGCTAATTCAGGGATTGACATTCGCGAACTAATAACTGATCACCAATTCCCAATTCCCAAAAACCCACCCTCAGTTTCTCTCCGATTCAGTACGCGTTCGCAAAATTGTCCAGCTGCGAAGACCATCCCGCGTGAAGGCTATTATCTCATTATTACCATCGTTGTACAGATCTGCGATTAGCGGATAGCGCATTCCGGTGGTTGGCAGATCGTAAAGACGTTCCTCAGTAAGAATATTCCACGCATAGAGCCGGCCGAAATCGGCAAGAGCTACAAGATCCAGCCGCTGGTCGCGATTGATATCCAGAATCATTGGAGGGACGTTTCCGGAAGATGGCTGCCCAAGAGATTTGGTGAACCGTAGCACTCCTTCAGTATTATACAAAAAGAGAGAGCCGTTACTGCTTTGCACAACGATTAAATCTTCCCGGTAAAAGCCGTCATCATCACGCAGAAGTGTATCCTCTGTTTTGGGAGTTGAGTTGAGCCCGCTTGTTGATACCTGAAGCTGCTGAACATAAAGTGAATCTTCACTGATATAGTTTGAAAGTGTATCGCTAAACATCGGAGACGTTCCGATGGAGTACAGACTTCCGTTCTGGCCTGCGCCAAGAAGATGGTTCTCATGGATTCCCAGCATTCCGTGCAGCGGAGTATCAAGGAATATTGGGTAACCATTGCGTACCTGCCCATTTACAGACCAGCCATGAATGGCGTTCTCAGCCGTTGCAAAGATGGAGCGGATGTTGTTGACGGTTACAATAAGTGGTTTGTCAGTAATTACCGTATTAACGCTTTGAGGCCATCCCGATACCGGCTGCCCCCTGGAGTTCAGTATATGCAGGTTTCTGTCGGCGGTTCCGACTATAATTTCCGCGATTCCGTTGCGGGTAACATCTTCTATGGTTAGCGGAGTCGTAATATTTTCATTCAGTGAGAGAGGGAAATTTGGCAGCATAGTGCCGTTCATATTCCAGGCATAAACATTATTGCCGGCCGCCTGGAGTATGACATTTTGGTTATTTCCGTACCAATCGTAGACTACCGGCGCCCCTATGGGTGTGTCATCACGGGTATCAAGCTGCATAACCTGTGTGCCATCGGTGGCAACAACATAAACCAAGCCGCTGTCTGTTGAGAAGATAATTTCATCGCGCGAACTTGCGGTGATATCGGCAAGCACGGGTGTGCCGGTAATTTCACCCGATGAAACTGGAAAAACCCACCGTTCGCGGTACGGCTCATCGGTCACTTCACGCTGGTAGGAAGTTATATCAATATCGGTGGAAGATCCGTCTTCTGATGCCGCTGTGGATAGTATCATTACATCCAGGTTGCTGACTAATGCGTTGAGATAATTTTGAGGGTAGAGCCAAGGCTGAATGTACGTTCCAAATCGCTGAGCATCCACATAAGTGAGTGAACTCAAATCGGACCCGAGATCATCTCTTATCATCATGTAGTCGTCATCATAATACATCACGCTGCGGCGGCTGGCATCACCCCTGACACCTTCTGCAAGCCCTTTACGCTGCGCTAAAACGGCAACACTGCCGGTAATATGGATGTGGTAGCTGACCATTTGATTTAGTTCTGACCCCACCAGCTGGCCAAGCAACTGGCTTTGAACCGTGAATGTGTTGCCGTCACGAACTACATCATCGCGCCCGGCAAGCTCTGTTAATGCGGAGCGCAGGCCGGATGCGTTATTCAGATGACGCAAAAACATATATTCGCTGGCGCTTTCAGCACCTGACTCTGCAAACGCAACAAAGGCAACCTCTGGGTTCAGCGTTTCTGCGATATCCTGCCAGATTTCGGGATTTTCATACAGGTACTCATCAAGCTCAAAGGCAAAATCAGTCATGCCATTTGGGGGAACCATGCGAGGTTCAAGACGGAGAATGGAAAAGGCGGCCGCATTGGTAGAAATGAACCTGTCGAGCTGAAAAGGAGCCGGTGGTGACTGCAATCCCCGCAGCAGGGTAGACGGAGAATTTTCGAAAGAGAGATTGCCGTTTAGCCGCCACTCCCACTCTGCATCTTCAAGGTCACTAAAACTGAAGGAGACCGGCTTGCCGCCGCTAAATATCCCCCGGAGATCGGGGCGGTAGGTTACCTGGGCAAGCTGAATGACCCAATTGT
The DNA here is from genome assembly GCA_964552935.1 of uncultured Rhodohalobacter sp. Classification (GTDB taxonomy): domain Bacteria; phylum Bacteroidota; class Rhodothermia; order Balneolales; family Balneolaceae; genus SW132. Next base: position 2,178 of record CAZKIZ010000131.1, read on the forward strand.
CGAGCGAGGCTGTGTTGGTGATAAATGATCCCGGCTCCGTATGCTGACTGGTAAGCTCCATTGCTTGCCTTTCGCCGTTCAGTGTGCGAAGGGAGTGCTCAACCCCGAGGCTTGATTCAGAGAAGAGGATATAATTGCCCGTATTAACGGCAAAGATTTCGCGATCGGAAATGAATAATTTTTCTATCGTAAATCTCCCAAAAGTGTAGTTGTTTTGAGCGAACTCTCGCTGATAGTTCTCTTTCAGGTAATCCATCATTCCGGGCAGTGGCTGAATGACCCACACCGGCTGCCAGTCGTTGGATGTGTCGGGATAAAGAATAATCGCCATAACGTTGGCGTTTCCGTCAGGAATATTATCAATATCTGAAACCAGCTGTATTGCTGTTGGAGTGATGTCGTCAAATAAGGGAATATAGGTGCCTTCCAGGATGTCCCTTATGGTGCTGTTTTGTTCAGGTACAATCACAAATGGTACACTGTCGGGCACAAGGCGGGACCAATGGTCAGAATCGTCACCAGAGCAGCCGGAGAGGAACAGGGCGATCGGAAGGAAAGAGATAAAAAATATCAGACTCAGCTTTCTAAGAACTTGCACGGACAGAATAATATGTTTGTTAAGAATGGGTTAATAGCATAGCTTATTGAGAAATCAGGTCATTTGTTCCTGTTGTTCTCTGCACAACAAGGTAAAAAACTTTTCTGTTAATGAGTTTTCTGAACCCGCTTTTTTTGCTCGCGCTGGTATCGGTTGGAATTCCGCTGCTAATCTATCTTTTAAATATCCGTAAACCAAAGAGGATACGGTTTTCGACGCTTGCATTTTTTGAATCTTTAAAAAGTTCATCTCTTCGAAAGATAAAGTTGAAGCGGTGGCTGCTGCTCGCTCTTCGTGTGCTTGCTATAGCTGCTCTCGCTTTTGCCCTCGCAAAACCTTTTTTACCGTCAGGCATGGGGCTGATGGCAGATGGTGAGCCTGCAGCGGTTGGTATTATAATTGACAACAGCCCGGCGATGGATCAAATTGATCGATACGGACCATACATTGAACAGGCAAAGGATATTGCATCTGAAGTTATAAGTCTGCAGGATTCCGACAGCCGAATTGCCCTGAACGGTTCTCACGGCGAATCGCTCAATTTGCCCCTGTTGTCAAAAAGTGCGGCACAGCGTGAGCTGCAAGATATTGAAACGCTGAACGCGGGTAACTATTTTTCTGAAAATATCCGCAATACGGTGGGACAGTTGATGAGCGCAACTGAACCAAACAAAATCCTCTATATCGTGACGGACGGGCAGGAGTCTCAGCTCGAAAAACTGCTCGATCTCGAAACAGAGGGCCGGTATGAGGATCTTCAGGTTAAGCTTATAAAAATCGGGGAGGCTGAGCCGGTGAATTCGGGAATTCATAGCGCAGAGATCCGGGAGTCTGATACCGGCACTCTGCTCAGTGTTACTGTTCGAAATTACGGATCTCAGCCAACCGGAAGTCAGTTTCTGAATTTTTTACTGGATGATGAATTGATTGCCCAGCAGGCGTACGATATTGAGGCTGAATCAGAGAGGAATTTCCAGTTCGATATACCGGAAACAGGAGAGCGTTTTATGAAGGCTGAACTTCAAATTGAGGGGGATGAACTGACGTTCGATAACCGTTTCTACGCGGCCATTCAGCAGCCCGAACAGCGAAATGTGCTTGTTGTGAACGATGCTGTTCAGCCCGGCAGTGAGTTCAGGTCTTATCTCAGGCCCCTGCTTGAGGCGGTAGCGCAGGAGAGCGACCGGCTTCAGTTTGAGTTTGAAAATGTTGAAAATCTTTCGCCCGATCGTTTTGAGCAGTCGGATGCCATTGTGCTTGATGGTGTGCGTTCGCTGCCCGATTTCCTGGCACAAGCAATTATTGAAAGGGTGCAGGCAGGGAGCGGGTTGCTTCTGCTGCCCGCTGCTGACGGAAGAATTGAGAGCTACAATCGATTACTCGGAATCAGCAACGCCGGGCGCTACAGCGATCTTGTTGGGAGTTACGGGTCGTTTCAAAGTTTCGACCGTCTTGCGGCTCCCGAACGGGGACACCCCATACTCGACGCAATGTTCGAGCTGCGGGAAGGTGAAGATCTGCGGGTAAATCTTCCGGAGCTCTTTTACTACTATCGAATTAACGCGATGGACGGGCGGGCATCGAGCCCGGTGCTGACATCGCAAACCGGAAATGTGATTCTTAATGAAACATCGGTAGGAAGCGGTAAACTGATCTACTCGGCGATTGGAAGTGATCCGGGGTGGTCGAACTTCCCGGTTAAGCCGCTTTTTGCGCCCCTGTTTTACAGAACGGTAGATTATCTTGCAGGCGGGCAGGGTGCGCAGCTGAATAGTCATGTGCTCGGAGAGCCGTTTGAGATTACGCTTCCCGGGGTTTCACCCGGAGCGGTTGAGCTTATTGTAGACGGTGAGCCGATCATCCCGGATACACGCCAAACGTTTTCAGGTCTTAGCGTTACATACAGCGGAGCAGAACTCCAGCCGGGCTGGATTTTTGTGCGGCACGGAGGGCAGGAAATGTTGTTCGGGGTGAATCAGGATGCAATGGAATCGTATTTGTTTTCGTTATCGGAGCAGGAGACAGAGGATCTGTTACGTTCTGTTTTTGCAAACAGTACAGTTCAGTCTGCAAACGGCGACCGCGAACTGCTGATGGCCGGGCTGGAGACAGCCGCACTGGGTAAGGAAATTTGGTACTGGTTTATTATTGCAGCAATCTTTTTATTGTTAACTGAGTCTATTGTATCACGACACTATAAAGCTGAATCAATTACATGAGTATTATCACTGAAATTCATAGCCTTTTTGTACTGTTGCTGGCACTCTTTACGCTGGCAGCGACTTTTTTGGCACTCTACTCTATTGGCAACGCCATCAGGCTGAGAAATGTGCGTATGAGCTGGAATTCAGGCAAATTGAAAGGCTACCCACTTTTTTCAACGCTCTTTTTGATTTCAGCATTGATCTTTGGATATGTGTCGGTTACCTACGAAATTACGCAGTACTACACTATATTCGGATGCTATGCCTGGATGGGCGTAAACTGGTGGATTGCAAGTTATCTTGCCTCAAAAACGTATATTACAGATCATGGAGTTGTAAAAAATATAAATGACCCCTCCCAAACAATAGCCTGGCATCAAATTTGCGACTACGTAGAGAGGCCGAAATCACGCGGCTCTGACTACTTATTCATGTATCAGGGCGGTGATGTAGAGGATGAAACAGACAGATCGCTGACAAGGCTTGAACTTTTTGTTCCAGATAAAAAGCTTGGAAAATTTGAAAAAGTGGTAGCGCTCAAAGTCGGTAAGTTTCTCTCACCGGTTTCCGATATCCCGTTCGATATTAAAACGATAGAATAAATAACTTAGTCACAACCATTTGTTAGAAGACGTCCGAAAACCTTCCATAACGAAAGAGATGGCCATCCTCGTAGGAATCTATGGCCCTGAAACCCCTAAATGGCTTGCAGGAGAATATCTCGAGGAGCTTAAGCTGCTGGCAGATACGGCCGGTGCATCATGCGCGGAAAAAGTACTGCAAAACAGGCCGCACCCTGATCCGTCAACTTATATTGGAAAAGGTAAACTTAATCAGCTGAAAGCGATGGTGGGTGAGAAAGGGGCAGACCTGCTGATTTTTGATGACGATCTGACAGCCACCCAGGTTCGTAATATTGAGAAGACTACTAATGTAAAGGTTCTGGACCGCAGCGGTTTGATTCTCGATATATTTGCCTCACGTGCAAAAACATCGGCGGCCAAAACCCAGGTTGAGCTTGCGCAGCTTCAGTATCTGCTGCCAAGACTGACCCGATTCTGGACTCACCTTTCCCGTCAAAAAGGGGGGATTGGAACGAAAGGTCCGGGTGAAACACAGATTGAAACGGACAGGCGGTTAATTGGCGAACGAATATCAACGCTGAAAGACAAACTGGATAAACTGGACAAGCAGCGAACCACGCAGCGAAAAGGACGCTCAGATAACCCCAGGGTAGCCCTTGTGGGATATACCAACGCGGGCAAATCAACATTAATGAACGCCCTCACGGATACCAACGTGCTCGCAGAAGATCGCCTATTTGCCACGCTTGATTCCACTGTTCGCCGTCTGGAGCTGGATAATCACGATGTGTTGCTTTCAGATACGGTCGGATTTATCAGGAAATTACCCCACAACCTGATTGAAAGTTTTAAGAGCACCCTTGATGAGGTGAGAGAATCTGATCTGCTTCTGCACGTAGTAGATGCATCATCAAACCTGATTGATGACTATATTGATGTAGTAGAAACCACGCTTGAGGATCTTGAAGTTACGGGGTTTAAAAAAGTTATCGTTTTCAATAAGATTGATAAAGTAGAGCCTTCCCGGTTAATGGAGCTTAAGAAAGGGTTTCCCGGGGCGATATTTGTATCAGCGGAGCGCTCTATTGGCCTTGATAAGCTGCAGGACCGAATTGAGCTCATGATTGAGGAAGATTATGATCCGTTTACGTTTACCGTTCCGATGGCACATTACAAGGCAGTTGCATTTTTACACGATGTTGGCGTAGTTGATGATGAACATTTTGAGGGGAACAGCGTTACAATAAAAGGAAGTATCACCAAAGCGGATAGAAACCGGTTTGAAACGATGCTCGAAAAACTGGAAACAGCAGTCATTTGACCCATTTGCTATGTTAGCCAAACAGATACTTAACGACTCATTTACACCGCTTACTTCATCGGATCACGCGAGTTCTGCACTGGCTAAAATGGAAGCCTGGCAAACGGCAAACATTCCGGTGATTGAACCCACAACGAAAAAAGTTATCGGGCAGGTAACGCTTGATATGCTAATCGACCTGCCGGATGAGTCTAAACCTATGTCGGAGTTTGATCTCGAGCCACCCGTATATGCATACGAGAGTCAGCACCTTTTTGAGGTTGCGCGGCAGATGCTTGCCAAAGAAGTTCGCTTTATAGCCGTTGTAGACAGCAATGAGTCCGTTATTGGAATTGTAGAGAAAAAAGATCTGCTCGATGCGTTTTCAAGTATGCTCAATATTTCCATGCAGGGTTCGGTAATTTCAATTGACTTAGAAAAAGCCGATTACACACTCACGAAGCTCATCAATATTATAGAAACTGAGGGTGCAAAAATACTCGGTTTAACCGTTGAACAGATTCCCGGAACAGAAGCAACCATCAGGGTTTCAATAAAATTAAATTTACAGGATACATCAGCGGTTGTTTCTTCGTTACAGAGATATGGATATATCACCACAACAGAAAACCGCGATGACCTGCTCCAGGTTGACATGAGTTCCCGGGCAGACGAACTTTTGCGCTACCTGGAACTGTAGAACAAGATTTTACGGGACAGGGCGGGAACAAAACGGTACAAGTTGGTATATTCTAAACTGATACAATTCTCAGAACAGGTCTTCAAATACACTCCATGATTCGCACTGTACGTTTTGCTCCGCAGCTTTTACTTTTAACCTTATTGTTTTTACCGCTTACGGCCACTGCTCAGCACGAGGTGCGAACAGGCAGTAGTGAAATTCAGCAGGGACTGGACCTTTTCGAGAAAGGGCTGTTTGCAGAAGCAGCGGCATATTTCAGCGAAGTTGTATCGGATGGCTCAGAAGATCTCCAGGAGATTGAACTGGCAGCTTATTTTTATGCCCGATCTAACATGCAACTCGACTCAACCCGGACAGCATTACTTACCGATCAATACGTTCAGGAATATCCGAAAAGCAGATACTCTTCAGTGTTGCTTATAGAGGTAGCGAATCAGCATAAGCAGAGGGGAGACCTGGATGCGGCTATTCATAGGATGCAGCAGGCTCTGAACTACCCGCAGTCATCGTCCAGGAAAGCAGAGTTATACTACAATCTCGCAGAAACTGCTGCAGAGAACGGGCAAAATGAACTTGCAAGAGAAACATTTTTGGAGTTATCAAATAACTTCAGGCGTTCAGACTGGTCTCCGAAAGCTCTTTATGCGCGCGGTCGTCTCTATCTTGAAGATGAAGATTACGAAGGGTCCGCAGATGCGTTTGAACTGCTGAGAGAACGCCACCCATTCAACGCTATGACCCGCCGAATCGGTACAGCTCTTGGTGAATCCTACTATCAGCAGCGGCGTTATGCGGAGGCCATTGAGGCACTGGAGCGTGCTCTTCCTCTGCTCGATGAAACAAACCG
>CAZKIZ010000132.1:0-8394 GCA_964552935.1 uncultured Rhodohalobacter sp.
ATCTTTTCATGGATAAGCAGCAGGCAGCAGATCGCGTTGCAGAACTTCGCGCTTTGATTGAACGGGCAAATCGTGCCTACTACGACGAAGCAAAACCTTTTATAAGCGACAAAGAGTTTGATGAATCACTGAAGGAGCTCAGAGAACTCGAGAACGAGTTCGATCTGCAGTCCGATGACTCCCCTACCCGGCGGGTGGGGGAAAAACCTTCGGACCAATTTCCTACCGTTGAGCACCCGGTACCTCTTCTCAGTCTCGATAACACCTACAATCCCGACGACCTGAAAGATTTCGACCGGAGAGTTCGCGACCGACTGGGAGACAATGAGTTTACGTATGCTGTTGAGCTAAAGTTTGATGGGGCATCGGTCAGGCTGAGGTATGAAAATCGAAACCTTGTAATCGGAGCTACACGGGGTGATGGTGAGCGCGGTGATGATATCACATCAAATATAAAAACCATTGGCGATGTTCCGCTTACTCTTTCCGATCACGCCCCCGACGTAGTTGAGGTACGCGGGGAAGCGTATATGGAAAAGGAGGCGTTCGTCCGGCTCAATCAGTACAGGGAGGAGTCCGGCCTGCAGCCGTTTGCCAACCCAAGGAATTCCACGGCCGGATCTCTGAAAATGCAGGACCCGCGCGAGGTGGCCCGCCGACCTATCCGGATGTTTGCGTTCGAACTGCTGCTTGATTCTGAGGATGAAAACAGAACCCAAGCTTCCAAAATGAAGCTCTTAAAAGAGTTCGGTCTGCCCGTTTGCAAACACTTTGAAGTTTGTGACTCCATTGATGAAGTACTCGCGGTTGTAGATAAGTGGGACGAACTGCGCCACGAACTCCCCTACGAAACGGACGGGATCGTAGTAAAAGTGAATGAAGAGAAGTACCGCGAAGGACTCGGGACCACATCAAAGTCGCCCCGATGGGCTATCTCGTATAAGTTTGAAGCAGATCAAGCCACAACCGTCATCGAGGCGATTACGCTCCAGGTAGGCCGTTTAGGCAGCATCACACCGGTAGCTGAACTGAAGCCGGTACTGCTGGCGGGCACTACCGTTAAGCGCGCATCACTTCATAATGAGGATGAAATTCACAGAAAAGATATTCGTCCCGGCGATACGGTAACCGTTGAAAAAGCCGGAGAAATTATTCCCCAGGTGCTCTCCGTGCTCAATCCAGACAGGAAAGACCGGCCTGAACCTTTCCGGATGCCGGAAAACTGCCCGGCTTGCGGAGAAAAACTTGTGAAGTTCGAAGGTGAAGTTAAATGGCGGTGTGAAAACCAGGCGTGCCCGCCCCAGGTCCGCGAACGTATCACCCACTTTGCATCGCGAGATGCTCTTGATATTGAAGGCTTAGGAGAAGCTGTTGTGGATCAGCTTGTGGATGCCGGCCTGATATCCACCTATGCAGATCTCTACGCACTCAAAGCAGAGGATCTGCTCCCCCTGGAACGGATGGCGGAAAAAAGTGCTAAGAATCTAATTGATGCAATAGAACGGAGCAAAGAGCGCGATTTCAGCCGCGTACTCTACGCATTGGGTATTCGGTTTGTGGGAAAAACGGTGGCAAAAGACTTGTCGAAAAATTTTAAGTCACTTGATGAATTGATTGCCGCCGATACAGATGAGCTTGCTGAGGTGGACTCTATCGGCCCTAAAATAGCAGGATCGGTTTCCTCTTTTTTCAATAAGGATCAAAACAGATCTGTCATTGAATCGTTAAAAGCTGCCGGACTGCAATTTGAGTCGAATCAGGAAGGTCCGGAAACGAGCACTCTTGAAGGGAAAACGTTTGTCTTAACCGGTTCTCTGCCAACGCTTACGAGAAAAGAAGCCACGGAATGGATCGAAAAGCATGGCGGTAAAACCTCATCATCGGTCAGCGGTAATACCGATTTTCTGCTCGCTGGTGAATCGGCAGGAAGTAAACTTGCCAAGGCTCAGAAATTAAACGTTCCTGTGATTGATGAGGATGAATTTAATCGGCTTGTAGGCCGAAAGACGGATTAATCTTCAATCACTCGATATTGAGACGAATAATTTGGTATCATTACAACTTATTCAGCCAGCGATAACTGCACTGATCACGGGGTTTTAATTTCAAAGGTTTTCTGAAGATGAAAGTACTCGAAAAATTAGGGTTGGGACGAAAGAAAAGTGAAGGAGCACCCAACATCGGAGAAAAAAAGAAGAAAGAGCAGCTGGAGGCCGAGAACAGCAGAAAAAACATCTACCGTGTACTCATTGTTTTAAGTTTCCTCGCACTTATTCTCTACTCATCACCGGAGGTCATCTATCAGCCGATTGCAAATTACTCTGTTGGTGAACCCTGGCGCGCAAATGACCTGACGGCACCTTTTACTTTTTCCCAGCTTAAAACAGATGAAGAGCTTCAGGAAGAACGGGATGCCATACGAGCCGAAACTCCCCCCATCTTCCACATCGATCACAGCGTCCGTAACCAGTCTCAAACGGCAGTGGATTCGATTTACAGAAATCTTCAGCCGGTCATCGATACGTACGTGCAGTGGCAGCGGGCAAAACAGAATGAAGATGATTCAGCCCGAAACGACAGTGTCCGCTTTGAACAGGAAAAAGAGTTTTCAAACGTAGAGTTTACCGATCGGACCTGGGAAACTCTGTTGAGCAACTACGCCAACATGAGGTTGGATAATGGGGCTGACGGGCGTTCAATACTTAACGAAATCCGGGATGAACTGGACCGGCTGCTCACTCGTATATACAATACCGGTGTGATAGACCAGCCTGCCGGGGAAATTTTGAGCGATGAAATAACCGTCCGAAACCTTCGTGAGCGTACCGAGAGGACAATCCCGATGGATAACACCCGCGACAGGTACGAAGCGCTTGAATATGCGGGGAGTGAGCTGGGAAACCGTTTTTCAGATGATGTTGCGCGAATAGCTCTTCAAATTACCGACCGGGTTCTTGAGCCCAACTGGATTATGAACGAGCAAGCTACCGAGGCCCTTCTCTCTGAACGATTGGGTGAAATATCCAGGACAAAAGGAGTGGTTACCAGCGGTGAGGTAATCATACGCCGGGGGGATATCGTAACGCCCGAGCGCGAAAACATCCTTAAAAGTCTTGCCCAGGCACGGGCATCCAGTGCTACCCAGTTTGAGCGGGTTACCCGCCAGGGTGGTGAGGCATTGATTATAATTCTGGTTACAATTCTGTTCCTCTATTATCTCTACCTCTACCGAAAGCCGATCTACAGCAATATCTCCAACTTTTTGATGGTGTTCCTTATTCTCGCCATCCTCTGTGTGGGAAGTGCAGTCATCTACCAGATAGATACGCTCAGCAGTTTTGTTGTACCGATTGCAATAGCACCCATTTTGCTCACGATAATTTTTGATTCGCGGGTGGGACTGATGGCTACTATCACGCTGGCCATCATCACCGCTATCATGCACGATAATAATTTCGAATATCTTGTAGCTACCATTACGGCGTGCAGTCTCGGTATATTTTCTGTACGGGATATTAAAAACCGTTCGCAATTCTTTCTATCAACCCCAATTATCGTTTTTACCAGCTATATTTTGGTATTGGGTGGATTTGCCCTGGCCCGTTTTACAGGCTGGGCACAGTTCTTCGATGTAACGATGGCTGTTGCAATCAACTCTGTGTTTATACTTTTTACCTACCCGCTTATCCTCATTATCGAAAAGTCGTTTAAAGTCACCACTGACTTTACCCTCCTTGAACTGAGCGACACCAACCGTCCGCTCATGAAAGATTTGATGACTAAAGCACCCGGTTCGTTTCATCACAGCCTGCAGGTGGCAAATCTTGCGGAGGCTGCGGCATCGGCCATAGAGGCGAACGCACTGCTTTGCCGCGTTGGTGCGATGTATCATGACATCGGGAAAATGGTGAAACCGAGCTATTTTATTGAGAATCAGAATGAAGGAAACGATCACGATAAGCTGAAGGCCAAAATGAGTGCCCTCATCATAAAAGCTCACGTCAGTGACGGCGTAAAAATGGCGCAGAAAAACGATCTGCCAGAATTGATTATCGACTTTATTCGCACACATCACGGTACATCTCTCATTAAATTTTTCTACAACAAGGCGCAGAAAAACGCGGAAGAAGAGACAGATGTGCCGGAAGAAGATTTCAGGTACGACGGCCCGATTCCCGCCACAAAAGAGCAGGGAATTTTATTACTTGCCGATGGTATTGAGGCGGCTTCAAGAGCCATGAAAAGCCCAACCTATAATAAGCTTGAAAACCTGATCAACAAAATCGTTGATGATCATATCAGTGAGGGGCAGCTCGATAATTGTCCGTTAACGTTCCGCCACATCCAGGTAATCAAAGAGACCTTTTTGAGTATTTTGGTGGGTGTGTACCACAGCAGAGTGGAATATCCTGAGGATGAGGAACTGAAGTCCAAAAAAGTAATCAACCGAAAGAAAAAGAAGAAAGATTCAGACGACCAATCCAACAACGGATCGGAAGAGCCTGAAACTGCTGAACAGAACGAGGAAAAGGATAAAGAAAACACCTGATGGCGTTCAGCAAAGAGCTACAGCGATATCTCCAGTTTGTAAAAGTAGAAAAGGGTTTGGCCGAAAACTCCACCATTTCCTATAAAAATGATCTTGAAAGATATCTCCTCTTTTTGAAGCGTGAATGCAGGCTGACTGATCTTGGCGGTGTTACGCTCCATCACATAGAACAATTTTTGGATGAGCTGGCTGAACTGGAGCTCTCCCCCGGAACCATAGCCCGAAACATCTCCAGCATCCGGAGTTTTCACGAGTTTGCCGTTGTTGAAAATTTTGCTGAAGCGAATCCGGCTGAACTAGTTGACCTGCCCAAAAAAGCGGGTAAACTCCCCGAAGTACTATCCGCTGACGAGGTGATGCGAATTATTGATGAGGCCGATCGCACCGAGGACGCCGGGATCAGGGATGCTGCAATTCTTGAAACTCTTTACGCTACGGGAATGCGTGTTAGTGAGCTCACCGGGCTTCAGCTTGATAACCTCTACTTTGAGATTGGGTTTATCCGCGTCATCGGGAAAGGGAACAAGGAACGGCTGGTACCCGTGGGCCAGATGGCTCAGACTGCCATAGAGCACTATATTGAAACTGTAAGAGAGAGATTTGTCAACCCAAAAAAAAGGTCAAAAACAGAAAACAAGCTGTTTCTGAATCAGCGCGGCGGCCCACTCAGTCGTATGAGTATCTGGAATATTGTTAACAAGTATGCTCAGAAAGCGGAAATCGAAAAGAATGTATATCCACACATTTTCAGGCACTCCTTTGCAACTCATCTATTGGAAGGCGGCGCCGATTTAAGAGCAGTGCAGGAGATGCTTGGACACAGTTCTATCATCACTACTGAAATTTATACGCACGTTGACCGGTCGCTCCTGCACCAGGTGCACAAAGAGTTTCATCCACGGGCTTAGAGTTAATTTCCTGAGTTCAATTCTTAAATTTGTCAACTTTATCCAAAAGCAGTCTAACTCAAGTTCCGCAATCTAGAGGTGTTTTGGCTACTAAATAAGTTTCATTTCAAGCACTCCGTACATAAAATGAATGGTGTTCACCTGTTCAAAGGGTGAAACCAGCCCCGTTCAGGGGCGGCATAGCCGTAGCCCCTTGGGAATGCGAAGCATTTCCAAGGGGGATAAAGGTGCCACATTCAAGAGAAGCGCCGTAGGCGTGGCATTATTCGGGCTCTGAATACAACCACAGACATAAATTTCGACCAAATAGTCTGAGTCGTAATCCATAAAATATATTGCGGGTGAATATGGGTTGGTCAGTTTGCAAGGGCACAGTTATTCCGCACCTACGGCGCTCCCATTTCATGTTCGCCCTTAAACCCCTGGCCACCGCTACGCAGTGACCAGGGGCTACGGATATGGCGTCCCCAGCGGGACTCTCCCTGTCTGTATCATTGCTTTTTTTAGTATTCATGAGATCGAAAATGAAATCCGAAAAGGCAGGAAATGAAAGACTGGAAAAGAGGTTTATCCAAATAAAGAAAGTGGATCTGGCACTACAGAGCGTTGCATATAGATAATTGAGGTTGATTCTATAAGTTTTGCGGAAGTAGAGCTAAAAAGGGCGCCATTTATATTTATTATTCAACAATCATTTCATGCTACGCCTTAGCGTGGCCTCTCCTGCCTTTGAGAAGGAGAGTATATCGCGCTTCATCCGAAGTGATTCCCATTGAGAAAGTTCGTAATTACACCTTTTTGAGACTGTTTTTTTACCATCAATTTTTAATCGATTCTATGATAATAGCCAAAAACATTCAAAAAATAGTGAAACCTGTTCATCATTCAGCGGTAAATCTGTTACATTGACCCCGATCAGCTGCTTAGCGATATCTGGGGTATGAAATTCCACTAAGCCTGCATTATCCACAACCACCCCGAATGCTTTCGGGGCTTGGTGAATAATGCAGGTTAGATATTTAAAAAATTAGTTTAACAGTGCACACTATCCTCTGAACTTATGCGATATATCTGGCTTACGATTTTATTTATTGCCTCCTCTGCTCCCGGTCTGCTGGGCCAGGTTGCCTCACCTATCCCCTACCAAAATGCGGCGATTTCATCAGCCGATGAATACGCAACAGAGGCCGGACTCGAAATTTTACAAAAAGGTGGGAATGCCGTTGACGCTGCTATCGCTGTACAATTTGCACTGGCGGTCACTCTTCCGCGTGCAGGCAATATTGGCGGCGGCGGATTTATGGTACTTCACCTGTCTAATGGTGATGTGAAAACACTTGATTTCCGGGAGAAATCGCCCGCTAACGCAAGAAGAGATATGTTTTTAGACGATGAGGGCAACTACGTGCCCGAAAAAAGCAGGGTTGGCGGACTTGCGTCAGGGGTACCGGGAACGGTAGACGGTATGATCAGCGCTCTTGAACGATACGGCACACTCCCGCTTGAGGTTATCATGGAGCCGGCGATACGGCTTGCCGCCAGTGGTTTCAGGTTAAAACACTCCCATGCAGAAAGCCTGAACAGCCATCGCGAAAACCTGGAGCAGTTTGAGGAGTCGGCAGAAATATTTTTGAGACCCGATGGTACGCTCTGGAGAGAAGGGCATCTTTTTATTCAGAATGAACTCAGCGAAACACTCGAACGAATAGCCCGCCAGGGACGCGACGGATTCTATTCAGGAATTACTGCCCGTCTGCTCGTTCAGGAGCTCCAGCGGCAGGGCGGAATTATGACTCTCCGTGATCTGCGCAACTATTCCAGCGTGTGGAGAGATCCCATCGTGGCGGAGTATAACGGGCACCTGCTCTACATGATGCCGCCTCCAAGCAGCGGCGGCGTGGTAATGAAACAAGTTCTTAGCATGATCGCTGATCTGAATCCGGATCAAATCGGGGTGAACTCCTCTTCCTACATTCACAAACTATCAGAAGCGTTTAAGCGATCTTTTGCAGATCGAAACTACTACCTGGGTGATCCCGATTTCGCCACTATACCGATGGAAACGCTGCTGTCAGAAGAATATGTATCACGGCGATTTTCCGATTTCGACCCGGACCGGGCTACTCCGGGTGATGACGTTCGTCATGGGACGATCGCAGGATTTGAAGAGCCGGATGAAACGACCCATTTTTCAGTGATCGACCGCGACGGCAATGCAGTGGCGGTAACCACAACCTTAAATGGATCGTACGGCAGCTACGTTACCGTATCGGGTGCCGGGTTTCTGCTGAATAATGAGATGGATGACTTTTCTGCCAAACCGGGTGAGCCCAATATGTTTGGTTTAATCGGTGCAGAAGCAAACGCAATTGAGCCGAATAAACGGATGCTCAGCAGTATGAGTCCGACAATTGTTACCAGGGACGGCGAGGTGCGTATTGTTGCGGGAGCCTCCGGCGGACCGCGCATTATCACCGCCACGCTCCAAAATATTCTGAATATTATTAACTACGACATGAACGCCACACAAGCCATTGCCACCCCGCGCTTTCACCATCAATGGCTGCCGGATCAAATAGTCACAGAATCTTTCACCATTTCCGATGATACAAAGGAGAATTTACTCCGTAAAAATCATGAGATCTTTGAAGTTCCATCCATAGCAAGAGTACACCTTATTGTGGTTGATGAAAACGGCAGAAGAACCGGGGCCGCTGACCCGCGTGGAAACGGAACTGTTTCGGGTTATTGATGAGATAACCCGGGATTTTTCATCATTAGAAGGCTTTGCGCCGCAGGCATCCGACTGCACGCTGCTTGTGCGGACTGACGGGTTAGGGAGACCCATCAGCCGGTAAAAACAACCGACAGATGGGTATTTCACGAGTTCCATAAGCAGTTACTTTTTTAATTGTGCATTCAATAGCTGTTTAGGTA